>JAITDH010000153.1 GCA_031282665.1 Zoogloeaceae bacterium
TTATAGATGTAAGTTAAAGTATTACATTAAATTGCATCGCCTGTGTTTTCACGGTAAGATCATGGTCTTACCAATTTTGCCGGGCTGTTGGTTGATGTCGTCACGCAAAGTTTCCGAAACGGTGGCCGAGACGCTGGAGCGTCGCTTGCTGGAGGGCGCCCTGCGTCCGGGCGACCGCTTGCCGTCGGAGCGGGAACTGGCGCTGGAATTGGGCGTTTCCCGTCCTTCCCTGCGCGAGGCGATCCAGAAGCTCGCCTCGCGCGGCCTGCTGCAAAGCCGTCAGGGGGGCGGCACCTTCGTGACCAACCGGCTGACTTCCGGTTTTTCCGATCCCTGGCAGGCGATGCTGGAAACGCGCCTCGATGTGCGCGAGGATGTGCTGGAGATGCGCCGCACCCTGGAAATGCAGGCGGTCGAATGGGCGGCCAGCCGGCGGACGGAAGCGGACATGATTTCCCTGGAACATTCGTTCGCGGCGCTGGAAGCGGCTTTTTCATCCGCGCCGGAGAATGGCGCGGAGGGCGGGATCGAACGCCTGGCGGATTGCGACCGGGCCTTCCACCAGAGCCTTGCCGATGCCGCGCACAATACTCTGCTGGCGCATTTGTGCATGACCCTGCTGCATCTGTTGCGGGAAACGGTTTCCTTCACCCTTGCCGAACTGGGCAAGGTGCCGCGCGCCTATCCCCTGATCGTCTCGCAATATGCGGCGCTGCTTGCGGCGATTCGCGCCCAGCGCCCGACGGAGGCGCGGACGGTGGCGGCGGCGCATCTGGATTTCGTCGGCGAGGGCATGGCGGGGGCATGGCGCGCCCTTGCCGTGGAGCGCGCGGCGAAACGCGGTTTTTCTTCCCCGAATGCTTCCCGCGCTGCCCGCCCTTCCCCGGTGGAGCCGGAAGCGAAAGTTTCTTCTTCTTTTTCTTTCTGAAAGGATAGTGCGATGAGCGATTACGTCATTCCCTTTGAAAAGCTGCGTATGACGGATGTGGACCGGGTGGGCGGCAAGAACGCTTCCCTGGGCGAGATGATTAGCCAACTGTCTGGTACCGGCGTGCGCGTGCCTGGGGGTTTCGCCACGACGGCGAAGGCGTTTCGCGATTTTCTCGCGCAGGACGGACTGGACCGGCGCATCGTCGAGGCGCTCGAACATCTCGACGTGGACAATATCGAGGCGCTGACGCGAACTGGCGAGCAGATCCGGCAATGGATCATGGACACCCGTTTTCCCATGCCGCTCATGGTCGAGATTACTGAACAATATCAAAGGCTTGTATCTGGAACTTCAAGTGATGTCTCATTTGCGGTGCGCTCTTCCGCCACCGCCGAGGACCTGCCCGACGCTTCCTTTGCCGGGCAGCAGGAAACCTTCCTGAATATCGTCGGCCTGGACAATATCCTGCACGCGATCAAGGAGGTGTTCGCCTCGCTCTACAACGACCGGGCGATCGCCTATCGGGTGCACAAGGGCTTCGTGCATGCCGAGGTGGCGCTTTCCGCCGGGGTGCAACGCATGGTGCGTTCCGACAAGGGCGCGGCGGGGGTGATGTTCACCCTCGATACCGAATCCGGTTTCCGCGATGCCGTGTTCGTCACTTCCAGCTACGGCCTGGGCGAAACCGTGGTGCAGGGCGCGGTGAATCCCGATGAATTCTATGTACATAAACCGATGCTGCAGGCGGGCAAGAAATCCGTGGTGCGCCGGACCCTCGGCTCGAAGACGATCCGGATGGTGTTCTCCGCCGAGAAGGTGGCGGGCAGGTCCACCTTTACCGAAGATGTGCCGGAGGCCGACCGCCACCGCTTTTCCATCACCGACGCCGAGGTGGAGGAACTGGCCCGCTACGCCACGATCATCGAACGGCATTACCAGTGTCCGATGGACATCGAATGGGGGAAAGACGGCATCGACGGCAATCTCTACATTTTGCAGGCGCGGCCGGAAACCGTGAAATCCCGGGAGGACGGCCGGCGGCAGGAAAAATTCAAGCTGAAATCCTTCTCCAGGGTGCTGGCCTCCGGGCGTGCCATCGGGCAAAAGATCGGCGTCGGGCCGGTGCGGATCGTGCTCGATCCGAGGGAAATGGACAAGGTCGAACCGGGCGACGTGCTGGTGGCCGACATGACGGATCCCAATTGGGAACCCGTGATGAAGCGCGCTTCCGCCATCATCACCAATCGCGGCGGACGCACCTGCCACGCCGCCATCATCGCCCGCGAACTGGGCGTGCCCGCCATCGTCGGCTGCGGCGATGCCACCGAGGTGCTGACGGGAGGGGAAATCGTCACCGCTTCCTGCGCCGAAGGCGATACCGGCCACATTTACCGCGGCAAGCTGGAATTCGAGGTCATCACCCAGGATGTTTCCGCCATGCCCGACATCCCGGTGAAGGTGATGATGAACGTGGGCAACCCGGAACTGGCCTTTGAATTCGCGCAGTTGCCCAATGCCGGCGTCGGCCTCGCGCGGGTGGAATTCGTCATCAACAACGTCATCGGCATCCATCCCAAGGCGATCCTGGAAATCGACGAAATCCCCGTCGGCAAGCGCGAGGAAATCCTGCGCCGCGCCCGTGGCTATGCGAATCCCGTGGAATTCTTCGTGGAAAAGCTCGCCGAAGGGGTTGCCACCATCGCCGCCGCCTTCTGGCCCAAGCCGGTGATCGTGCGGCTTTCCGACTTCAAATCGAACGAATACCGGAAACTCTTGGGCGGCGAACTCTACGAGCCGGAAGAAGAAAATCCCATGCTGGGTTTTCGCGGCGCTTCGCGCTACATCGCGCATTCCTTCCGCGACTGCTTTGAACTCGAATGCCGCGCCATGAAGAAAGTGCGCGAGGAAATGGGCCTGACCAACGTCTGGCTGATGGTGCC
>JAITDH010000246.1 GCA_031282665.1 Zoogloeaceae bacterium
CTCGCCGCCGCCGCCAACACCCTGGTCGCCATCTACATCTTCACCCTCGCCCCGGAATACCTGCTGCGCGCCAGGGATTACCTGTGCGGGAGAAGGGGAACGGGGAATGGGGAATGAAAAGCCCGATGATATGAAAGGTTTCCGATGGCAAACTTGATCGGATCGAAAGACAGCTTCGGGATCGAATATTGCGGACTTGATAGACCTTGGCAAAAAAGTCGGGTTGGGTAGGTTTGGTAGGTTGGATAAGCGAAGCGCAATCCGACATTCGTTCATCATTCGGCGCTTGCGCCGCTGTTTTTGATTTGCGATGCTTCGCATCGTGGAAGACGAATGTCGGATTACGCCTTCGGCTTATCCAACCTACGCAAACCAACCCACAACCCCAACCGCAAAACCAACATGCGTTACACTCTTCCCCCATGAATACCCTGGATTTTCGTATCTCCGGAATGCATTGCGCCGCTTGCGCGGCGCGTCTGGAAAAAGTCTTGAACGAGCTGCCCGGCGTGACGGCCAGTGTCAATTTCGCCAGCGAAAAGGCAAGCGTCACGCTGGAAAATGCTTTCGGGTTCGACGCGAGGCAGATCGTGGATGAGGTGGAAAAGGCGGGATTTTCCGTGACGCCGCAATCCCTCGAAGTGGGAATTTCCGGGATGCACTGCGCCGCTTGCGCGGCGCGCCTGGAAAAAGTCTTGAACGAACTGCCCGGCGTGACGGCCAGCGTCAATTTCGCCAGCGAACGGGCGCGGATGCGCTGGCTGCCGGGGCTGGCGGATGTGCCGGGCATCGTGGCCGCCATCGCGCGGGCGGGTTTCCAGGCCGATTTCCTGGAAAACCGTTCGCAGGAGGAGGAAAAGGCGCGGCGCGAAACGCTCTGGCGCGCGGAATTGCGTCTTTTCGCGCTGTCCGCCCTGCTCACCCTGCCGCTGGTCGGGCAGATGCTTTTCATGTTTTCCGCCGCGCCCGGCGAAGGACACCGCGAATTGCCGCGCCTGCTCCAGCTTCTGCTGGCGACGCCGGTGCAATTCTGGATCGGGGCGCGCTTCTATAGCGGCGCCTGGAAGTCGCTGCGAGGCGGCGGGGCGAACATGGATGTGCTGGTGGCGCTCGGCACTTCGGCGGCCTGGGCGTTTTCCGCCGTCGTCACCCTGTCCGGCTGGCATCACCAGCATGTCTATTTCGAGGGCGCGGCAGCGGTCATCACCCTGGTGCTGCTGGGCAAGCTCATGGAAACTCGCGCCAAGGCGCGCGCCGCCGAGGCGCTGGAATCGCTCATCCGCCTGCAACCGCGCACCGCGCGCATCGAGCAGGCGGGGAAAACGAAAGAAGTGCCGGTCGATACCCTCCTCGTCGGCGATATTTTCCTCATCCGGGCGGGCGAGGCCGTGCCGGTCGATGGCGAGGTGCTGGAAGGCTCGTCTTCGCTCGACGAGGCCATGCTGACCGGGGAGAGCATGCCGGTCGCCAAGCAGCCGGGCGACCCGGTCTATGCCGCGACGATGAATGGCGCGGGGGTGCTGCGCTGCCGGGCGACCGGGGTGGGCGAGGCGACCCTGCTTGCCGGCATCATCCGGCTGGTCGCCGAGGCGCAGGGTTCGAAAGCGCCGGTGCAAAGGCTCGCCGATCGCGTGGCGGGCATCTTCGTGCCCGCCGTTTGCGGGATCGCCCTGCTGACCCTTGTCGGCTGGTGGATCGCCGGCGGCGATTTCGCGGCGGCGCTGATCAACATGGTCGCGGTGCTGGTCATCGCCTGTCCCTGCGCCCTGGGGCTGGCGACGCCGACGGCGCTGATGGTCGGCACCGGGCGTGGCGCGCAGGCGGGCATCCTGATCCGCAATGCCGAGGCGCTGGAGCGGGCGGAAAAGCTGAAAGCGCTCGCCTTCGACAAGACGGGAACCCTGACCCTGGGCAAGCCGCAGGTCACGGATGTCCTGCCCTTGCCGCCGGCGGGGGAAACGAGCCGGGAGCGCCTGCTGATGCTGGCGGCCATGCTCGAACAGGGTTCCGGGCATCCGCTGGCGCGCGCCATATTGGCCGCGCCGGAGGTGGCGCACGTCGGGAAGACCGGCCTGGCGGCGACGGATTTCCAGGCGTTTCCCGGTTGCGGGGTGGAGGGAAGGATAGACGGGGAAATCCTCCGCCTGGGCGCGCCGCAATGGATAGGAGGCGGCAGCGAAACGAACGAGACGCTGCAACGCTGGCAGGGCGAGGGGAAGACGGTGACGGTACTGGCCAGGATGGAGGGAGGGACGGCCCGCCCGCTCGGCCTGATCGCCATCGCCGATCCGCTCAAGCCCGGCACGCCCGCCGCCCTGGCCCGTCTCGCCAAGGCCGGCGTGCGCTGCGTCATGCTGACCGGCGACAACCGGCGCACGGCGGCGGCCCTCGCGGCCCAGCTCGGCATGACGGAGTTCCAGGCGGAAATCCTTCCCGCCGACAAGGCGGCCGCCATCGCCCGCCTGAAGGAGTCGACGCCGGACGGCCTGGTCGGCATGGCGGGCGACGGCATCAACGACGCGCCCGCGCTGGCGGCGGCCGACGTGAGCTTCGCCATGGGCGCGGGTTCGGACGCCGCCATCGAGACGGCCGACATCACCCTGATGCAGAACGACCTGAACGCCATCTCCGACGCGCTATCCCTTTCCCGCGCCACCCTGGGAAAAATCCGCCAGAACCTCTTTTTCGCCTTCATCTACAACGTGATCGGCATCCCCCTGGCGGCGGCCGGCTTCCTGAACCCGGTCGTCGCCGGTGCCGCCATGGCCCTCTCCTCCGTCTCCGTCGTCGGCAATTCCCTGCGCCTCAAACGCTGGCGGGGGTCGTAGGTTGGGTTTGCGTGGGTTGGATGAGCCGCGGGCGTAATCCGACATTCGTTCGTTCTCGGCGCAAAGCGCCGCTATATTTGCGATGCTGCGCATCGTGGAGTACGAAATGTCGGATTGCGCTACGCTTATCCAACCTTGTATGTTGAATTATCGTCAGCGACGATAATGATTGTGTTACCGGGAGGCCGTTCCAACCCAGAGGCATCGAAAGGTGACCTCGCG
>JAITDH010000230.1 GCA_031282665.1 Zoogloeaceae bacterium
GGCGGGGTCGTTTCTTCGCATGTGCGTTTCGGCAAGCAGGTGCTGTCGCCGGAAATCGCCCCCGGCGAGGCGGATATCCTGCTCGGCTTCGAGGCCGCCGAGGCCATGCGCTGGAGCCATTACCTGCGCCCGCGCGGGGTGGCGATGGTCAACCGCCAGCGCCTTTCCCCGCCCATCGTTTCCCTGGGCCTGTACGATTATCCCGAGGATCCGGTGGCTGCCGTCCGGGACAGCGGCATCCCCGTGCATGATTTCGACGCCGGCGAAATCGCCCGCGGCCTGGGCGATCTGCGGCTGGTCAATACGATCATGCTCGGCGCGATTTCCGAATACCTGCCCTTCCCCGCGCAAATCCTGAAAGAAGGCATCGTCGCCCGCTTCCGCGCCAAGAAACCGGAACTGGGCGCGCTGAACGAAAAGGCTTTCGAGATGGGCAAGGCGGCGGCGGGTTGAGAAACAAGAACGCCCGCCCCATCTTCAGGGCGGGCGTATTTATTTACTCCGATCCTCAGGCCGGGTTTTTCACCACGATGGGAGGAATCTTCCGGCTCATGTCCTTGGGGCGCAGGGCGAGACGGGCCGTCATCTGGCGGGCGATGCTGCGGTAGATGTCCGCCGTGCGCGAGGCGGGCGCGCTGACCGGAATCGGCTTGCCTTCGTCGGCGAACTGGCGGATCGAGAAGTCGAGCGGCAGCCAGCCCAGGCAATCGACGCCCAGTTCGGCGCCGATCTTTTCTCCCCCGCCCGCGCCGAAAATATGCTCGACATGACCGCATTCGGGGCAGACGTAAAGGCTCATGTTTTCCACCACGCCGAGGACGGGAACACTGACCTTCTCGAACATCCGGAAGCCCTTTTTCACGTCGATCAGCGCGATGTCCTGCGGGGTGGTGACCATCAGGGCGCCGCTGATGGCCACTTTCTGCGCCAGGGAAAGCTGCACGTCGCCGGTTCCCGGCGGCAGGTCGATCAGCAGGTAATCGAGTTCGCCCCAACGGGTTTCGAAGAGAAGCTGATTGAGCGCCTGCACGACCATCGGGCCGCGCCAGATCATCGGCGTGTCCGCCTCGATGAGGAAGCCGATGGACATGGCCTTGATGCCGTAGGCTTCCAGGGGTTCCATCAACTGGCCGTCATCCGAGGTGGGCTGCTTGCCGGCAAGGCCGAGCATATGCGGGATCGAAGGACCGTAGATGTCGGCATCGAGCAGGCCGACCCTGGCGCCTTCGTCGGAAAGCGAGAGGGCGAGATTGGTCGCCGTCGTGCTCTTCCCGACGCCGCCCTTTCCCGAGGCGATGGCAATGATGTTCTTCACGCCGGGGATGTGCCTGACGCCCCTTTGCGCCTGGTGCGCGACGATCTGGCTCTGGATGTCGATATCCACCTTGCCGATGCCGTCTATCTCTTCCAGCGCCGTGCTGATCTTTTTGCGGATGCAGACGACCTGGCTGTTCATCGGGTAGCCGAAGGTGATTTTCAGGCGGACGTCCCGTCCGTCGATCTCGAGCTGGCACAGTTCCCTGTCGCTGATGAGTTCCTTGCCGCTGTCAAGGTTGTCGAGGGCGCGCAGCGCGGCAAATACCGATTCGCGCAAAGCAATGTTTTCTGTCATGGGTCTCTCCTGGGGTTGTCTGGATCACTGAATATATTTGTTATGAACTAATTTTAATTTATTTTTCTATTGGTAAAAAGATTTGTTGAATATTATTTTGCGTCCATGTGGATAGAGTGTGCATTTTCGAGACGATCAAAACGATCGAACGATTGAAACGAGAAAAGGGGAAAACCATCCGGCTCCTTGATGGGTCGTGTAGAATCGCTTTTTTCATGCAATTCCGGCAACCTGCGGCCTGCCATTTTACCTGACGGTGGAACCTCCATGCGCTCTTCTTACTTTTTCCTCACCACTTTGAAAGAAGCGCCGGCCGATGCCGACATCATCAGCCAGAAGCTGATGCTCCGGGCCGGTCTCATCAAGCGCGCCGCCGCCGGCGTGTATACCTGGATGCCGCTGGGCCTCAGGATACTGCGCAAGGTGGAGGCCATCGTCCGGGAGGAAATGAACCGGGCGGGCGCGATCGAACTCCTGATGCCCGCCGTGCAACCCGCCGAACTCTGGCAGGAATCGGGGCGTTGGGAAAAATACGGGCCGGAACTCCTGCGCTTCCAGGATCGCCACCAGCGCGATTTCGTCATCGGCCCGACGCACGAGGAAGTCGTCACCGACGTGGTGCGCCGGGATGTGAAAAGCTACCGCCAGTTGCCCGTGCATCTCTACCAGATCCAGAACAAGTTCCGCGACGAAATCCGCCCCCGCTTCGGCGTCATGCGCGGGCGGGAATTCCTGATGAAGGACGGCTATTCCTTCCACGCGGGCTTCGCGGATCTGGCGCGCGAATACCAGAACATGTACGCAACCTATACGCGCATCTTCACCCGCCTGGGGCTGGAATTCCGCGCCGTGGCGGCGGATACGGGCGCGATCGGCGGCACCGGCTCGCACGAATTCCAGGTAATCGCCGAAACTGGCGAAGACGACATCGCCTACTGCCCGGATTCCGACTACGCCGCCAACGTGGAACTGGCCGAGGCGCTGCCCCCCGCGACGCCGCGCCCGGCGGCCCTGGCCGCGCTGGAAAAGCGCGCCACGCCGGGAAAAACCGCCTGCGCCGAGGTGGCCGCATTCCTGGCGACGCCAATCGCGCATATTTTGAAGGCGATCGCCGTGGTCGGCGAAGCGGAAGACGGGGCAAAGACCTTCGCCCTCCTGCTGCTGCGCGGCGACCACGAACTGAACGAAACCAAGGCCGGGAAAATCCAGGGGCTGGCCTCCTTTCGCTTCGCCAGCGACGCGGAAATCGTGGAATTCCTGGGCTGTCCGCCGGGCTACATCGGGCCGGTCGGCGTCGATCCGGCCAAGGTGCGCCTCATCGCCGACCGCAGCGCCGCGGCGATGGGCAATTTCATCTGCGGCGCGAACGAGGTCGGCTTTCACCTCACCGGCGTCAATTTCGCGCGCGACTGCCCGGAACCGGAAGTAGCCGACCTGCGCAATGTCGTGCCGGGCGATCCGTCGCCGGACGGCAAGGGCGCGCTGGAAATCTGCCGCGGCATCGAAGTCGGGCACATCTTCCAGTTGCGCACCAGATATTCCGCGGCGCTCGACTGCCGCTACCTGGACGAACAGGGCAAGAGCCAGGTCATGGAAATGGGTTGCTACGGCATCGGCATCTCCCGCATCGTCGGTGCGGCCATCGAACAGGGCAACGACGAAAAAGGCATCATCTTCCCCGCCGCCATCGCGCCCTTCGAAGTCGCCATCGTGCCGATGGGCTATCACAAAAGCGCGGCCGTCCGCGCGGAAGCCGAGCGGCTGTACGACGAACTGCGCACCGCCGGATTCGACACCCTCCTGGACGACCGCGACGAACGGCCCGGCTCCCTCTTCGCGGACATGGAACTGATCGGCATCCCGCACCGCGTCGTCGTGGGCGAGCGCGGCCTGAAGGAAGGGAAACTCGAATACAAGGGAAGGCGGGATGCGGAAGCGACCTTCATCCCCGCCGCCGGCATCGTGCCGCTGCTTCGGGAAAAACTGCAAAAAGCGTAGGCGCGATGCGTAAGCCGAAAGCCTTTTTTGCATCATTGGCGTTATGGCTGGGATTTGCCATCGTCTGCCCGCCGGCATGGGCGGGCAACCAGCAATACGAACCGCTTTCCGCCAGCGTGCAGGCGGCGCTTTCCGGCGCGATCGCCGACAAGAAACCGCCAGGCAATTCCTTCAAGGATTCCGGCGAAGCCATCAAATGGCTGACCCTCATGTCGCAGCGCCTGGCCAAGCGCATCCCCGACCTTCGCTATCGCGTCGAGCTTTTGCGCACCATCCACTACGAAGCCACCCGAGCCGGCCTGGACCCGCAACTGGTGCTGGGCCTGATCCAGGTCGAATCCGGCTTCCGCAAATACGCCATCTCCTCCGCCGGGGCGCGCGGCTACATGCAGGTCATGCCCTTCTGGGTGGGCCTGATCGGCCGTCCGGAAGACAACCTCTTCCACATGCGCACCAATCTGCGCTACGGCTGCACCATCCTGCGCCACTACCTGGACATCGAAAAAGGCGACCTCTTCCGCGCCCTGGGCCGCTACAACGGCAGCCTGGGCCGCGCCGAATACCCGAACCTGGTCAAAGCCGCCTGGGACCAATGGCGCGTCGAACTGGAAAAGCGCTGAAACATCACGGAATTTTAACGTGCCGTATGGAACACCGAGGAATCATCCCTGTCCCTGAACGAGCTTTCCTTGACCTTTTTCAGAACCGAATAGCCGATTCGTGGCAATTTATATGGCATTGTAGGGACGGCAACCTGCCACCTGCTTGAATCGTGGTTTGGGCGGCAAATTGCCACCCCTACAACCCGGATGCGTTCAGAATCCGAATTTTCCCTCGGCGAAGAAGCTTTGCAGGGGGTTGCGCCCGCTGGGGATTTCCCGCGCTTGCAGGCCCTCCGGCAATACC
>JAITDH010000009.1 GCA_031282665.1 Zoogloeaceae bacterium
GCATGGGGATACCGCATAGTTTATTATTGCGCCGGGGAAAGACCGATTCTGTTTCATAGCGGGCCTCCTCAAATTTTCGACAAGCATTACTATGATTTCGAGCGCAAAATTTGGAATTATGTGCCGGATTGAGGCACTCCCAGGAGCATGAGTCACAGGGCAAGCGATAAAATGACGCGCGCTAACAAGTCGAAATGCCGGAGATCGTCTACATCGTCTACAATCCCGAAACGCATTCGAAGCGCGTGATTCCCGAAATTTTTACGACAAAGGCAATTCCTTGGACGAAAACGATACGACGCCCCCGCCCGCGAAGAAAATCTTTCCCGCAATCCTCACGGCAACGATTTTCGCGTTTTCGTGCAGCCAGCTCATGATGGGGCTCATGGCGATGTTCATGGTCATTCCGGTTGCAATCTGGATGCTCTTCCAGCTTGTCCGCGCCATCCGCCGCATGGATAGCTGGAAAAACTTCGCCCTGCGCGTCGGCGTCTGGTTCATTGCCTTCGCGCTGGTTTACGGAATTCATGCCAACCGGGACCACTCCATGCGCCAGCAGGCGGATGCCATCGTGGCGAAGATCGGGACGTTTCAGGAAAAACACGGGACCTGCCCGCCCACGCTGGAAGCGATCAATGAAAGCCAGAAAAGCCTGAACGACAAATTGGGAGCCCTCTCGTTTTATCGGTGCGAACAGAATAAACCGTACCTCCATTATCTCGTGCCTTATATCCCCTTCGCAGGTTACCTCTACGATTTCGAGCGCAAGACCTGGATCGTTTCGGATTGAGCCTGGATGTGAAACATTTGGAATATATGACCATCCCGAAAACCTTACGCCTCCCCGCATCGGGGTTTTTATCCACCAACGGAGGATAGCCTTCCATGCGTGTCCTGGGCATTGAATCTTCCTGTGATGAAACCGGTCTGGCGATTTACGATTCGGACAGGGGACTGCTCGCGCATGCCCTGCATTCGCAGGTCGCGCTGCATGCGGATTATGGTGGCGTCGTGCCGGAACTGGCTTCCCGCGATCATATCCGCCGGGTCGTTCCCCTGTTGCGCCAGACCTTGCGGGAAAGCGGCTGCGGCCTCGCGGAGATCGACGCGCTGGCCTATACCCAGGGGCCGGGACTGGCGGGCGCCCTGCTGGTCGGATGCGCCTTTGCCGCTGGGCTGGCCGTCGCGCTCGGCAAGCCCGTCCTGCCGGTGCATCATCTCGAAGGTCATCTGCTTTCCCCCCTGCTGACGGAAGAGCCGCCGGATTTTCCCTTCGTCGCCCTGCTCGTCTCCGGCGGGCATACGCAGTTGATGCGCGTCGAAGGCGTGGGCCGCTATGAACTCCTGGGCGAAACGCTGGACGATGCGGCGGGCGAGGCGTTCGACAAGACGGCCAAGCTCCTCGGTTTCGATTATCCCGGCGGCGCGGCGCTTTCCGCGTTCGCCGCGACGGGGCGGCCCGGCCAATACAAGCTGCCCCGGCCCATGCTGCATTCGGGAGATTTCAGCTTCAGCTTCGCCGGATTGAAGACGGCGGTGCTGACCCTGGTGCGCGAGCACTCCGGGGACGATCCGGTTTTTCGCGCCGACGTCGCCCGCGCCTTCCAGGATGCCGTGGTGGAAGTGCTGACCGCGAAGGCGTTTGCCGCCCTCGACCATACCGGCATTCCCCGCCTCGTCGTGGCGGGTGGCGTCGGCGCCAACCAGGCGTTGCGCCGCTCCCTGGATGAGAGGGCGCAAAGGAAGCATTGCCGCGTTCATTATCCGGCGCCCGAATTTTGCACCGACAACGGCGCGATGATCGCCTTTGCGGGCGCCATGCGCCTGCTGCACGGAACGGCGCCGGAAAAACCCGGCATTTTCGCCGCCCGCCCGCGCTGGCCGTTGCAGTAGGATCGGATGTCAGGGATCAGGGGTCAGGAATCAGGAATCAGATGAAAACCGCCTCAAGCCACTTTTGATTGCGGGGGTGTGGCGTCGGTTTTGTAGGTTGGATAAGCGCAGCGTAATCCGACATTCGTTTCCACGATGCGCAGCATCGCAAATCAAAGAAATCAAAGAACAGCGGCGCAAGCGCCGGTGATGAACGAATGTCGGATTACGCCTTCGGCTCATCCAACCTACCAATGGGTTCCTCCACTTTGGATTGCGCCCTTTGATTGCTGTGGCATAGTGTGTGTAGCAAATTTGGGTTTATCATCCAAACTTTTTCAGGGAGGAAATATGATGCGTTGGAAAACTTTTTTTGCGGTGCTGTGCGTGAGCCTGTTGATGGCCGCCTGTGGCGACAAGAATGAAGGGAAAGCGCCGGAAGCCACCGCACCCGCCGCGCCGCAAGCCGCCACGCCCACCACCGCCGCGCCGCAAGCGCCGTCCGTGCCTACGCCAGAGCCAGAGGCTGCGCCTGCGCCCGATGAATCCAGCGCCGCGCCCGCCGCCTTCGATATCGAGAAAATTCCCGTCTCGAACACGCCGCTGGGTGAGTTTCCCTTCTTCACGCCGCCGGAAGGGCACAAATATGTAAAAGGTTCCGCCAACTCCGCCAA
>JAITDH010000031.1 GCA_031282665.1 Zoogloeaceae bacterium
GGGGCAGCGGGGATGGAAATGGCAGCCGGCGGGCGGGTTGGCGGGGGACGGGGTTTCTCCTTCCAGGCGGATGAGCTGCCGGGCGTCCGCTTCCCGGACATGCGGCACGGCGGAAAGGAGGGCTTCCGTGTAAGGGTGCGCCGGGCGGGCGAGAATGGCGGCGGCGTCGCCCTGTTCGACGATGCGGCCCAGGTACATGACGGCGATTTCGTGCGCCAGGTATTCCACGACGGCGAAATTGTGCGTGATGAAGAGGTAGGCAACCTGCAATTTTTCCTGCATGTCCTTGAGCAGGTTGAGGATTTGCGCCTGCACGGAAACATCCAGGGCCGAGGTGGGTTCGTCGCAGATGAGTATCCGCGGGGAGACAGCCAGGGCGCGGGCAATGGCGATGCGCTGGCGCTGTCCGCCGGAAAATTCGTGCGGATAGCGTTCCAGCGCGTCGGCGGGTAGTCCCACCTGTTCCAGGAGCGCCGCGCAGACGTCCCTGCCCGCCGCGCCGCGGACATCTTGCGCGCTCGTCACGCGCAGGGCCAGCATGCCTTCGAGCAGGGTTTCCTGGATGCTCATGCGCGGATTCAGGGAGGCGAAGGGATCCTGGAAGACCATCTGCATTCGCTGGCGCAGGGTTCTTTCTTCCTGCCGGTCGCGGAAAAGAAGGGGTTTCCCCTGCCAGGAGAGTTCGCCCCCGCTGGCTGGTATCAGGCGCATCAGGGTACGTCCCACGGTGGTTTTGCCGCAGCCGGATTCGCCGACCAGGGCCAGGGTGCGCCCCGGATGCAGCGCAAGGTCGATGCCATCCACCGCCCGCACGTGCGCATGCACCCGTTGTAACAGGCCCTTGCGGAGCGGGAAATGCGTTTGCAGGCGGCGAATTCGCAGCAGCGGCTCGGCGGAGGGCGGCTCGGCGGGTGTCGATGTAGCAGGCGTGATTGGCGCAGCCGACGCGCTCGAAACACCCGGCGGCCCAGGGAAATGGCAGCGCGCATGGGCTTTGCCGTTTCCAGCCGGGGATGCCGACGCGCATACCGGCGCAAATTCCGGAGCGCGTTCCCGGCAGGGCGGCGCGGCTCTTGCGCAGCGTTCGGCGAAGCGGCAGGCGGCGGACATGCGGGTGAAGGGCGGCACTTGCCCTGCAAGCGCCGCGAGGCGTTCTTCCCTGCCGGCGCGCTTCGGCAGCGCGGCGAACAGGGCCTGGCTGTAGGGATGTTGCGGGGCGCGGAAGAAGTCCTCCTTGTCTGCCAATTCCACGAGCTGCCCCGCGTACATGACGCCGACCCGGCGCGCCATGCGGGCGACGATGCCCAGGTCGTGCGTGATGAGGAGCATCGCCATGCCGCGCTCCGCCTGGAGTTGCAGGAGCAGGTCGAGAATCTGCGCCTGCACGGTGACATCCAGCGCTGTGGTCGGCTCGTCGGCGATCAGGAGGCCGGGTTCGCCGGCGAGCGCGATGGCGATCATGACCCTTTGCTTCATCCCGCCGGAAAGCTGGAACGGGTATTCGAAAAGCCGCCGCGCCGGGTCGGCGATGCCCACCTGACGCAGGAGATCTGCCGCCTTTTCCCGCCCGGCGCGTCCCCGGATGCCGCGCCGGGAGAGTGCCTCGCCGATCTGTTGCCCGACGGTGAGGACGGCGTTCAGGCTGGTCGCCGGTTCCTGGAAAATCATTGCCATTTCCCGTCCCCGGCGCGCGCGCATGGCGGATTCGGGCAGGTCCAGCAGGTCTTCCCCCTGGAAGCGCACCTTTCCCCCGCGAATCAGGATGGCGGGCGGCAAAAGGCGCATCAGGGCCAGGGCGGAGAGCGTCTTGCCGCAGCCGGATTCGCCGACCAGGGCCAGTGTCTCGCCCGCGCAAAGCGTGAAGCCCAGGTCGTCCACCGCCGGGACGGGAGGCTCCGTTCGCCCGCGCCGGATGGCGAGGGAAAGATTTTCGACGGTCAGCAGGGGAGGCTCGGACATGGATCGGTTTGGGGTGGTTTGGAGCAATCAAGGGCAAATTACGTCGGCGAATCTTCTTTTTGCGCGTAGATGGCGGGCAGGTTGCGCCAGGCGCCGCGGATATCCATGCCGAAGCCGAAGACGAAGCGGTTGGGCACGGCAAGGCCGACGAAATCGGCTTTCAGCGGCTTGGCTCGCCCGATTTCCTTGTCCGCGAAAACGGCGGTATGGACGCGCCGGGCGCCTTTTTGCCGGAGATGCTCGCAGACGATGCCGAGGGTGACGCCTTCGTCGAGAATGTCGTCTATCACCAGGACATGCCGATCGCGCAGGGAAACCCGCGGGCTGACATGCCAGGTGAGCTGGCTGCCGCTGGTGCCGTCGCCGTAGCGGCTGACATGGAGGTAATCGAAAACAAGGGGGAAATCGAGGAGGGGAAGCAGATGCCCGGCGAACGGCACGGCCCCGCTCATGACGGAAAGGACAACCGGATAGCATCCGGCAAGTTCCGCCCGGATCTCATCGGCCACCCGCGCGACGGCGGCCCGCACGGCTTCGGCGGAATGAATCAACTCGGCTTCCCGCAGGATGGCGAGCGCTTCGTCAGTGTTCATTGCTGCTTTCTCCGGGATTTGCCCGCGGCATTTTGCGCCAGATAGCGCGTGAAGTCCTCGCCCACTTCCGGATGGCGCTGGCCGAAGACGACCGTGGCTTCCAGGTAGCCGAGCTTGGAGCCGCAATCGTAGCGGTCGCCCTGGTAGCGGTAGGCAAGGATCTGTTCTTCCGCGAGCAGGGCGGAAATACCGTCGGTCAATTGGAGTTCGCCGCCCGCGCCGGGCCGGGCGTTCTCCAGATAATGGAAAATGCGCGGGGTGAGGATGTAGCGCCCCACGACCGCGAGATTGGAAGGCGCATCCTCCGGCCTGGGCTTTTCGACGATGCTGGCGATCTGTTCCACGCGTTCGCCGATCGGGCGCGAAGCCACGATGCCGTAGCTGCCGGTCTCGTCCGGCGGCACTTCCTGCACGGCCAGGACGGAGCAGCGATAGTAATCGTAGGCGCCGGTCATCTGTTTCAGCACGGCGGGGGAAGCATCCAGCAGATCATCCGCCAGGATGACCGCGAACGGCTCGTCGCCGACCACGTTCTGCGCGCACAGCACCGCGTGCCCCAGGCCCAGCGCCTCGGCCTGCCGGATATATACGCAGTTCGCGCCTTTCGGGAGGACATTGCGCACCACGTCGAGCATCGCGGTCTTGCCCTTTTTCTCCAGTTCCGTTTCCAGTTCGAACGCCTTGTCGAAGTGATCCTCGATTGCCCGCTTGCTGCGCCCGGTCACGAAGATCAATTCGCTGATCCCCGCCGCCAGCGCCTCCTCGACCGCGTACTGGATCAGGGGCTTGTCCACCACCGTCAGCATTTCCTTGGGACTGGCCTTGGTGGCGGGAAGAAAACGGGTCCCCAGACCGGCTACGGGAAAAACGGCTTTGCGGATTTTCCTCATGGCATTGCTTCCTTCGCAGG
>JAITDH010000043.1 GCA_031282665.1 Zoogloeaceae bacterium
GGCGAGGAGGAAGCCGGAGTAGCCTTCCGGCAGGATTTGCAGGGCGTGGGCGCCGGGGATGACGAGGTCGATGCCGGCAAGCACGCTGCCGTCGGCGACGAACTCGCGCAGCGCGCCCAGCAGGGCCAGGGTCCAGAGCATGCCGACGCCCATGAAGATGCCGTCGAACGCGGATTCCAGGGGCGGGTTCTTGCAGGCGAAGGCTTCGACGCGGGCGAGCACGATGCAGTTGGTGGTAATCAAGGGGATGAAAATGCCGAGGATGACGTAAAGGCCGTGCAGCCAGGCATTGAAGAGCATATCCACGATGGTGACCAGGGCGGCGACGATGAAGATGAAGACGGGAATCCGGATTTCGTGCGGAATCCAGTGGCGGAAGAGGGAGATGGCCGCGTTGGCGAGCATCATGACGAGCAGGGTGGCGGTCGATAGCATGACGGCATTGACCGTGTTGGTGGAAATGGCGAGCAGCGGGCAAAGGCCGAGCAACTGCACCAGGCTGGTGTTTTGCCGCCAGATGCCGTTCCAGGCGATGGTTCTGAGATTGGCCAGGGTGGTCATGGTGTCGTTTCCGCAAATAGTTCCTCGCGATGCTCGGTGGCAAAGCGCGCCGCCCGGCCCACGGCGGCGATGACGGCGCGGGGGGTGATGGTCGCGCCGACGCGGTAGTAGAAGATTCCCTTGTCCTTCCTGACTTTCCAGTCCGCTGCGGGAGTCCTGGGGTAGTCGAGGCCGTTGAACTGGAGGATCCAGGGATATTTCTTGTCCTTGTCCTTCTTCGGGTCGATGTAGTCGCCCAGCCCCGGCGTTTCCTTGTGTTCGACGACGCGCACGCCGGTAATGACCCCGTCGTGGCCGATGGCGAGGATGAGGCGAATCTCGCCCGCGTAGCCGTCGGGCGCGATGGCTTCCAGCACCAGGGCGGCGGGCCGTCCCTGCCGGCGGGCGCGATAGACGACGCTGGCGGATTTCTGCCCCAGTTCCGGCGTCGGCGGCAGGGTGAGGGTGTCGGCGAGGAGATCGTTGTCGTAATGACGGGCGGGCAGCACTTCGTTGATGATCTGGAGTCTTTCCGCGGCGAGCGAGGCTTCGATGCGCGGGCGCGTCCATTGGTAGACGACGGAGAGCAGGCCGGTGAAGACGAGCACGAAGGCGGCCAGGATGAGCGAAGTCCGGAGGGCGGAGGCAGTGGCGGAAGAAGCGGCGGTATCGCTCATGGCAGCCTGTCTTTCTTGCGCATCACCCAGGTTCGCTCGCTGAAGACCTTGGGCTGGCTGTGGAAGTCGATCAGCGGGGCGCAGATATTCATGATGAGCACGGAAAAGGCGATTCCGTCGGGGAAGCCGCCGAATACCCGGATCAGGTAGGCGAGGAGTCCGGCGCAGGCGCCGAAGATGAGTTTCCCCCTCGGCGTCGCGCAGCCGGAGACCGGGTCGGTGGCGATGAAGAAGGCGCCCAGCATCGTGCCGCCGGAAAAAAGCTGGAACAGGGGATCGGCAAAATGGCTGGCGTCGATCCGCCAGCAGAGGAAGGAAACCGCCGCCATGCTGGCGAGGAAGGCGACGGGGACATGCCAGGTGATGACGCCCATGATGAGGAGAAAGAGGCCGCCGCAGAGGTAGGCCGTCGTCACCCACTCCCAGCCGCGCCCGGCGAAGGTGCCGTAGAGGTTCTGGCTGATGAGGAGTTCCTGGATGCTGTCGTGCATGAGGGGCGTTTTCAGCGCCGTCTTGATGATGTCCAGCGGCGTAGCGGCGGTGATGGCGTCCAGGCGGGGGGAAAAGCCGAGGATGATCTTCGCCTGTTCGGCAAAGGGCAGGGTCAGTTCCTGCGCCGGCCATTGCGCCATCAGCGCGGGAAAGGCGACGATACAGGCGGCGAAGGCGACCATCGCCGGGTTGAAGGGATTCTGCCCCAGCCCGCCGTACAGTTGCTTGGCGATGACGATGGCGAAGAATACGCCGGTGACGGTGAGCCACCAGGGGGAAATCGGGGGAAAGGTGAGCGCGATCAGCCAGGCGCTGACCAGGGCGGAACAGTCGCCAAGGCGCAGGCGCAGCGATTTCCCGCGCATGCGCAGGACGATCGCCTCGAAGGTGATGGCGGCCAGGCTGGCGAGGATGAGTTGCAGGATGAGCGCCGGACCGATCAGGGCGATATAGATCACGATGCCGGGCAGGAGCGCGGCGAGCACCAGGAGCATGGTGCGTCGGATGCTGACCGGGCGGTGCAGGTAGGGAGACGAAAAAGGGGTCATGAAGGATTTTCTGTGGTCTGTTCGGCGGCTTTTTCTTCGCGCTGGGCGCGCGCGCGTTCGACGGCGGCGGCGATGATCGCCTGTTTCGCCTCGTCTTCCGGGGAAGCTGCCGGCGTTTCCGACGTTGCCTGCTTCGCCTGCGCCGCCTGCTTGGCGGCCTGGGCGGCGGCGGCCTTGGCGAGCTTTTCCGCGCGCTCGGCCTTTTCCCGCTCGAGGCGGAATTGCCGGAATTCGAAACGCTTCTTGGCGTTTTCGGCCATCTTGCGTTCTTTCTTCGCCGCGTGGATTTCGCTCTTGGCGAAGCGGAAATATTGCACCAGCGGGATGGAAGCGGGGCAGACATAGGCGCAGCAGCCGCATTCGATGCATTCCGCGATGTGGTAGCGCTCGACCTTGTCGAAATCCCTGGCGCGGCTCCACCAGTAGAGTTCGAAAGGTTGCAGGCCCTGCGGGCAGACCTGGGCGCAGGAAGTGCAGCGGATGCAGGGCGATTCCGCTTCCTTTTTCGGGATGATGTCCGGCGAACAGGCGATCAGGCAATTATTGCCCTTGCCGATGGGCGCGTCATCATGCGGCAGGAGAAAGCCCATCATCGGGCCACCCACGATGACGCCCTCGGTATTCGGGCGGGAACGGGCCGCGGCCAGCAGATCGCGGATCGACATGCCGAGCGGAACCTCCAGGTTGCCGGGCCGCTCGACATTGCCGGTGACGGTGACGATGCGATGCGTGACCGGCTCGCCATGCGCGACGGCCCGCCAGACGCTGTACACCGTGGCGGCGTTGAACCCCTGCACGCCCAAGGTCGGCGCATGCACCCCGCGCGACATGCGCTTGCCGGTCAGGGTATGGATCAACTGCCGCAGGCTGCCCCCCGGATAGATGGAGGGAATGCCCGCCACCCGAAGCCTCCCCTCCCCTTCCGGCAGCGCGGCGCGCATGGCGGCGATGGCTTCCGGCTTGTTGTCCTCGATGGCGAAGATGATCTCTTCCGCCTCCAGCACGTCGCGCAGGAAGAGCGCGCCGGAGACGATCTCGGGCGCGCGCTCGCGCATCAGGCGGTCGTCGCTGGTGATGAAAGGCTCGCACTCCGCGCCGTTGACGATCAGGGTCGTGAGGGGAATGCCGGGATTTTTCGTCAGCTTCACGTGGCTGGGGAACATCGCCCCGCCCAGGCCGACGACGCCCATGCCTTGAAGATAATCCTGCACCTCCTTGGGCGAGAGGCGGGCGCGATCCGCCGTCGCCAGGAGCGGCCGTTTCTCGCTCCAGGCATCCTCTCCATCTGTCTCGATGACGATACAGGGCGCGGAAAGGCCGGAAGGATGCGCGATCGGGCGCGGGCCGATATCGACCACCGTGCCGGAAGTGGGAGCATGCAGGCTGGCGGAAACCCAGCCTTCGGCGGCGGCGAGGATATCTCCCTTCTTCACCTTCCCGCCGACCGCCACGACCGGCGAAGGCGCGACCCCCGTGCTCTGCCGCAGGGGCAGGACGAGACGTTCCGGCAGGGGCACGGCAGCGACCGGGGAATCGGCGGAGGCATATTTATGATGCGCGAGCCGGATTCCGCCAAAGAACGGGAACGATTCCTTCAGCATACGACCTCTTCCTTTGCTTCTTCCCGTGGGTTTTCCCTTGCCACGGCGGACCGGATCTGGATGACCGGGTAGCGCCATTTCCAGTTCTCCGGCGTCTCCGGTTTTTCCCGCATCACGATGCAATCGACCGGACAGGGCGGGAGACACAATTCGCAGCCGGTGCACAGCGACGCCACGACGGTATGCATCTGCTTGGCCGCGCCGATGATGGAATCCATCGGGCAGGCCTGGATACAAAGCGTGCAGCCGATGCAGCGATCCTCGTCGATCCAGGCGAGGGCCGGTTTCTTCTCCGCCGCGCCTTCCGCCAGCGGCGTATATTCGCGCCCCAGCAACTCGGCGATCCGGCGGGCGCCCTCGTCGCCGCCGGGCGGGCACAGATTGATCTCCGCGCCCCCCTGGACGATCGCCTCGGCATAGGGCCGGCAGCCGGGATGGCCGCACTGTCCGCACTGGGTCTGCGGCAGGAGCGCCTCGACCTGCTCCACGAGCGGATTGCCCTCGACCTTGAAGCGGATGGCGGCATAGCCCAGCGCCGCGCCCAGCAGGAGCGCGCCGAGCACCATGACGGCGATGGCAAGCAATATTTCCATTACCGGTCCAGTCCCGCGAACCCCATGAACGCAAGACTCATCAGACCCGCCGTAATCAGGGCGATGGCCGAACCCTTGAAGGGCGAAGGCACGTCGGCCGTCTCGACCCGCTCACGGATGGCCGCGAACAGCACCAGCACCAGGGAAAAGCCGATGGCGCTACCCGCGCCGAAAAGCAGGGATTCCACGAAACCGTAGCCGTGGGAAATATTGAGCAGCGGCACGCCGAGCACGGCGCAGTTGGTCGTGATCAGCGGCAGATAGATGCCCAGCGTCTGCTGGAGAACGGGCGAAGTCTTGGCGATCACCATTTCCGTGAGCTGCACCACGGCGGCAATGGTGACGATGAAGGAAAGGGTGCGCAGGTATTCGAGATGGGTGGGAATCAGGAGATAGTGGTCGATGACGAAACACGCCCCGGTCGCCAGCGTCAACACGAAAGTCGTCGCGGCGCCCATGCCGTAAGCCGTTTCCAGCTTCTTGGAAACACCCATGAACGGACAAAGCCCCAACACCTTGACCAGCAGGATGTTGTTGACCAACACCGCGCCGATGAGCAAAAAGAGGTAGGAAGTCATGAACCCAGGGGAAGATAAGACGGAACGATATTATCAGATAACGCCGCAGACGAGATAGGAGCGTATCGCTTCGCTCTCCGGGTGTTTTTCGGTCAAGTGCTGAAAAATCAATAGCGGAACTGTTTTTCGGGCAACAGGACAGGAATAGTTGCGGATAATAAAAGTCATTGGAA
>JAITDH010000115.1 GCA_031282665.1 Zoogloeaceae bacterium
CCCCGCGGATGGTGGCTGGCGTGCAATGCCTTCAGGCGTTCGCGGGCGACGTGGGTGTAGATTTGCGTGGTCGTGATGTCGGCGTGTCCGAGGAGCATCTGGACGACGCGCAGGTCGGCGCCGTGGTTCAAGAGGTGGGTGGCGAACGCGTGGCGCAGCACGTGGGGGGAAATCCGGGCGGACGGGATGCCGGCGGCGAGGGCGTATTTCTTTATCAATATCCAGAACATCTGCCGGGTCATCGGCGCGGCGCGGGCGGTAACGAAAACGGCGTCGCTGGGCCGTCCGGCGAGGAGCGTCCTGCGGCCCTGCGCGATGTGGCGGGCCAGCCATTGCCGGGCGATTTCCCCGGTCGGCACCAGGCGTTCCTTGTCGCCTTTGCCGATGATGCGCACGATGCCCTGGTCGAAACTGATTTCGTGCATCTTGAGATGCACGAGTTCGGAGACGCGCAGGCCCGTGGCGTAGAGGGTTTCCAGCATGGCGCGGTCGCGCTCGCCGAGCGGCGTTTCCTCGTCCGGCGCGTCGATGAGGCGTTCGACCTGCTCTTCGGAAAGGGTTTTCGGCAGCCTTTCCATGCGCGCCGGGCGGGCCAGCGCCTCGCTCGGATCGCGGGCGATCTGCCCGCGTCCCAGTTGCCAGCGATAGAAACGGCGCAGGGTGGAAAGGCAGCGCGATTGCGAGGAGGCCCGCCGGGCGCGGGAAAAGTCGGCGAGAAAGGCGGCGAGATCGGCGGCTTCCACTTCCTTTAGCTGGGCGCGGCCGGCCGCGTCCAGCCAGCGGGCCAGGCCGCCGAGATCGGCGCGGTAGCTGTCCAGCGTCGCCTTGGCCAGGCCGTCTTCCAGCCAGAGCGCGTCGCAGAAGATATCGATTTCGCGCGCATCGGCGGAACGCAGGGACGTTCCCGGCTCGTCTTTCATTCTTCCGGTTTCCGGCTCGCCAGCAGGATGCGCCTGCTTTCCGGGCTTTCCAGGCTGACGCGCCCCAGCGCTCCGCCGCGATAATCCGCCAGCAGGACGAGCGCCGCCTTGGCATGGTCGAGTCCGCCGCCTTTCAAGCGGCAGCCGCGTTTTTCGCCGATCTTTTCCAGCAGGCGCACGGCATCCATGCCCCGCGCCTCTTCCGCCGCCAGCCCGTAGCGCGTGGCGAGGAGCGGGGCATAGCGTTGCAGGAGCAGATCGGCCAGGAATTGCGCGACCTCCTCCGGCTGCATGGCATTCACGCCGATGGCATGGCTGGCGGCCAGCATGTAGCCATCGGCGTCGATTTCGATTTTCGGCCAGAGCAGTCCGGGCGTGTCGGTCAATGTCATGCCGCCGCCCAGATCCAGTTGCTGCTGCGACTTGGTGACGGCGGGCTCGTCGCCCACCGCCGCCACGCGCTTCCTGAGCAGCGCGTTCATCAAGGTGGATTTGCCGACATTGGGGATGCCCATGATCATCATGCGCAAGGGCTTGCTCGGATCGTTGCGATGCGGCGCGAGCTGGCGGCAGAGTTTCGGAATGACCGCCACGTTTTTCCCCACCTTGCCCGTCTTGCAGGAAAGCGCGATGGCCTCGACGCCGGGCTGTTGGCGGTAGAAATCCAGCCAGCCCTGCGTGACGGCCGGGTCGGCGAGGTCGGCCTTGTTCAATATTTTCAGGCAGGGACGCTGGCGGAATTCGCGCAGGGCGCGGATCATCGGGTTCGCGCTGGCTTCCGGCAGGCGCGCGTCGAGCACTTCGATCACCACGTCGATGCGCGCCAGGGTCTCGGCGATCTTCCTGCGCGCCGCCGTCATGTGTCCGGGAAACCACTGGATGGACATCGCCGCCCTCAGCCTCAGCCAACCGCCTGCCGGCGGAAATCCCGGAAGCGGAAACCCAGGCCCCACAAGGCGGCGAAATAGGTCAGCGCGCCGGCGAACACCAGCACGGCCAATCGCCAGAGGCGCGTGAAAACGTCGTAACCCAGCCAGTCGTCCGGATTCCCCATGCAAAAGTACAGAACCAGCAGCATCAGGCAAAGCGCGGCGACGAGCTTGAGAAGGAACTTGCGCCAGCCCGGCTGCGGCGTGTAGATCTGCCGGCGGCGCAGGCCACGGTAGAGCAGGAAGGCGTTCAGGCAGGCGGCCAGGCCGATGGAAAGCGCCAGCCCGGCATGCGCCAGCGGCAAGACGAGCACGAACAGGACATTCATCAACTGGGTCGTCGCTAGGCTGACCAAGGCCAGCCTGGCGGGCGTCCGGACATCCTGCCGCGCGTAGAATCCGGGCGCCAGCACCTTGACCAGGATCATCCCGGACAAACCCAGGCTGTAGGCGACGAGCGCCTGCCGGGTCGCCAGCACATCCCCGGCGGTAAAAGCGCCGTGGAAGAACAGGGTGGCAATCAGCGGCACGGCGAGAAAGGCCAGCGCCAGGGCGGCAGGCAGGGTGAGCAACAGGGTCAGGCGCAGGCCCCAGTCGAGCAGCGCGCCGTATTCCTGGAAATCCTCCCTGGCATGGCATTTGGAAAGCGAAGGCAGGAGGACGACGCCCAGCGCCGCGCCCAGCGCGCCGGCCGGGAATTCCATCAGGCGGTCGGCGTAGTAAAGCCAGGAAACGCTGCCGCCGGCCAGGAAAGAAGCGAACATCGTATTGATCAACAGGCTTATCTGCGAAGCGGAAACGCCCAGCGTCGCCGGCGCCATCAGCTTCAGGATGCGGCGCACCCCCTCGTTCTTCCAGGCGCGGGAGAGGGAAAAGGAAGGGCGCGGCAAGAGTCCGATCCTGGCCAGCGCGACCAGGAGGAAAGAAAGTTGCAGCACCCCGCCGGCAAACACCGCCCAAGCCAGCGCCAATACGGGCGGATCGAAATAGGGCGCGGCGAAGAGCGCCATGCCGATGAAACTGATATTGAGCAGCACCGGCGTGAACGCGGGCAGGGCGAAGCGGTTCCAGGTATTGAGGATCGCGGAAGCCAGCGCCACCAGGGACATGAACAGGATGTAGGGGAAGGTGACGCGGGTCAGGGTGACGGTAAGCGCGAATTTACCCTCTTCCGCCGCGAAGCCCGGCGCGGAAATCCACACCATCCAGGGCGCGGCCAGCACGCCCAGGGCGGTGACCAGGGCCAGGACGAAGCACAGCACGGTTGCCGTATGTCCCAGCAATTCCCTGGTCGCGGCCTCGCTCTGGCGGCTCTTGTATTCCCCCAGGATCGGCACGAAAGCCTGGGAAAACGCGCCCTCGGCAAACAGCCGCCGGAGGAGATTGGGCAGCTTGAAGGCGACGAAAAAAGCATCGGTCATCCCGCCGGC
>JAITDH010000143.1 GCA_031282665.1 Zoogloeaceae bacterium
CACCCTGGTTCACACGAAAGCGGGTTTGAAGCCGATCGAGGAGATTCAAGTCGGCGATTGGGTGCTGACCTATCCTGACAGCATGGACCCGCCGCACTTCGATAGCCTGGATCACGAAAGGCTCTATCGGCAAGTCACAAAAACCTTCGTGCACGAAGATCAGGCGTTTTCCACGGTTCAGGTTTTCGACATCACCAACAGCATCGTCGAGACCCTCCGCGTGACAGCGAACCACCCTGTATGGGAAAGAAGTCGGGGCTGGACGCCGATTTCCCACCTGGGGGCGGGAAATGGCCTCAAGAACACCGATTTTCGTGATCTGCTGGTGGGGACAATCCAGCACGGCGCGGGAAAGGCGCGGGTTTACAACCTCGAGGTCGACTGGTTCCATACCTATTTCGTCGGCGAACTGGGCATCTGGGCGCATAACAAGGGCGTCATTCCCAAGATGACCGTGGGGATCTGAAAGGAGCAATCCAAGTGGAGGAAAAGCTTTTCAGACGAAGCGTTGCCGCTTGCTGTCCCCTCCCACGCTTGACGGGGGTTGGTTTTGTAGGTTGGATAAGCGAAGCGCAATCCGACATTCGTATTTCCACGATGCGCAGCATCGCAAATCAAAGAACAGCGGCGCAAGCGCCGGTAATGAACGATTGTCGGATTACGCCTTCGGCTTATCCAACCTACAAAACCGTGTCGCTTCGCTCCCCGCAATGACGGTTGGAGATAACCACACCAAGTGGAGGAAAAGCTTTTCAGACGCAGCGTTGCCGCTTGCTGTCCCCTCCCACGCTTGGCGGGGGTTGGTTTTGTAGGTTGGATAAGCGAAGCGCAATCCGACATTCGTATTTCCACGATGCGCAGCATCGCAAAGCAAAGAACAGCGGCGCAAGCGCCGGTGATGAACGATTGTCGGATTACGCCTTCGGCTTATCCAACCTACGAAACCGTGTCGCTTCGCTCCCCGCAATGACGGTTGGAGATAACCACACAGGTTTTTCCCCACTTTGGATGGCACCCCTTGCTGGAACGACTGCGCGGTAACTCCGGTAATCCCCGACGACATAAAAAAACCCGCCTTGCGGCGGGTTTCTTCAGGGGTCCTGTTAAGACAAACCAGAACAAACAAAATCCGGAACTGAATTGAAACTCAGGGGCACCGGATATTGGATGCTTGCTTGCCTTTCGGACCTTGCACCACGTCGAACGAGACCTTCGTCCCTTCTTTCAGGGTCTTGAAACCGTTCATGGTGATGTTGGAAAAGTGTGCGAACAGATCTTCGCTGCCGTCATCGGGGGTGATAAAACCGAATCCCTTGGAATCGTTGAACCACTTGACAGTACCAGTTGCCATATTTGCTGCTTCCTACAAAAAACGAAAAAAACGGGAAATTCCCATAGACCTGTTTTGACTCCAGCGACAGCGCACGAGGCGATACGTCTTGAATCACAAACATCCCGCAGTTTACGCGCATGTATCCCGACGTCAACTACTTTCAGCATGTGCGGCAAAAATAAAAAGAACCTTCCTCACATCCGCCACGAGTTTTGTTGGCGACGATCTCACGAACGGTAGTCGGCGTTGATGCTGACGTAATCGTGGGAAAGGTCGCAGGTATAGACGGTGGCGCTTGCCGCGCCGCGTCCGAGGTGGATGCGCACGGTGATTTCCGCTTCCCGCATCAGCGCGCCGCCGTCTTCTTCGCGATAGCCCGCGGCGCGTCCGCCCCGTTCGGAGACCAGGATCGCCTTGCCCGCCGCCTCCAGCCAGACTTTGACGCCGTCCACTTCCAGGTCGTCGATGCCCGCGTAGCCCACCGCGGCGAGGATGCGGCCGAGGTTGGGGTCGGAAGCGAAAAAGGCGGTTTTCACCAGGGGGGAATGGGCGACGGCATAGGCGGCCTTGCGGCATTCTTCGCGCGTCCTGCCGCCTTCGACGGCGACAGTGATGAATTTGCTCGCGCCTTCTCCGTCGCGCACGATCGCCTGCGCCAGTTCGACGGCCACTTCGATCAGCGCCGCGCGGACTTCCCGCCAGCCGGGTTCTTCCCCGCTGGCGAAGCGAAGCGCGCCCTGGGCGCTGGCGATGAGGACGAAGGAATCATTGGTGGAGGTGTCGCCATCGACGGAAATGCAGTTGAAGGAGTGGTCGGCGGCTTCCCTGGCAAGGCTGGCGAGGAGGGGCTGGGCGATCGCCGCGTCGGTGGCGAGGAAGGCGAGCATGGTCGCCATGTTCGGGCGGATCATCCCGGCACCCTTGGAGATGCCGGTCACCGTCAGGCTTTGCCCGGCGACGGAGATTTTCCGCGAGGCCGCCTTGGCCACCGTGTCGGTGGTCATGATCGCGTGCGCCGCCGCGTGCCAGTTGTCGGCGGCAAGCCCCGCCCTGGCGGCCGGCAGGGCGGCGATCAGGCGGTCCGTGGGCAGCGGTTCGAGAATCACGCCGGTGGAAAAGGGCAGCACCGCCTGCGCCGGGATGTCGAGCAGACGGGCCGTCGCGGCGCAGCTTTCCAGCGCCGCCCGCCGCCCTTCTTCGCCGGTGCCGGCGTTGGCGATGCCGGTATTGATGAGCAGGGCGCGGATGCCGCCGCCCGCCGCCAGGTGTTCGCGGCATACCTGCACCGGCGCCGCGCAGAAGCGGTTCTGCGTGAATACGCCGGCGACCGTCGCCCCGGCGGGCAATTCGATCAGGGTGAGATCGTAGCGATCCGGTTTGCGAATCCCGGCTTTCGTCACGCCCAGCCGGATGCCGGCGACGGGGTGGAGGGAGGCGGGGGAAGGCGTGGCGTAATTGACGGGCATACCGGGACTCCGGAAGGGAAAAATGGCGGACGCTTATATGAACACTTGGCGGACGGCTATTCGAGCCGCCCGTGGCAGTGCTTGTATTTCTTGCCGCTGCCGCAGGGGCAGGGGTCGTTGCGGCCCGGCTTGGGCGGCGCATGCACGGGTTGCCGCGGCGCCTGCTCCGCCTCTTGCAGCGCCTCGTCGTAACCGGCGTGGTGATACTGGACGTTTTCCACCCCCGGTTGCGCGGTTTCCTCCACATCGGCCTGCGAGCGTATCTGCACCGTGACCAGCACGCGGGTGACCTCCCGGCGGATGATGTCGAGCAATTCCTCGAAGAGTTCGAAGGCTTCGCGCTTGTATTCCTGCTTGGGGTTCTTCTGCGCGTAGCCGCGCAGATGGATGCCCTGGCGCAGGTGGTCGAGCGCGGCGAGGTGTTCGCGCCAATGCGCGTCCAGGCTTTGCAACATGATGCTGCGCTCGAACTGGCGGAAGACTTCCGCCCCGACCTGCGCGACCTTGGCGTCGTAGATCTCGTCGGACATCTTGCACAGGCGTTGCAGGATCGCCTCGTCGGTGAGCGAATTTTCCTCTTTCAGCCACGCGCCGACCGGCGCGGTGAGCAGGAATTCGCTCGCCAGCGCCCGTTCCAGGGCGGGAATGTCCCATTGTTCCTCCACCGAATCCTCCGGCACGAACTGGTGGAAAAGGTCGGCCAGGACGCCGTGCCGCATGGCGGTGATGGTTTCGGAAATATCCTCCGCCTCGAGGAGTTCGTTGCGCTGCGCGTAGATCACCTTGCGCTGGTCGTTGGCCACGTCGTCGTATTCGAGCAGTTGCTTGCGGATATCGAAGTTGTGCCCTTCCACCCGGCGCTGCGCGGTTTCCAGGGAGCGGGTGACGATGGCGCTGTCGATGGCCTCGTCCTCCGGAATGTTCAGCTTGTCCATTATCATGCGCAGCCGCTCGCCGGCGAAAATGCGCAACAGGGGATCTTCCAGGGAAAGGTAGAAGCGCGAGGAACCCGCGTCGCCCTGGCGTCCGGCGCGCCCGCGCAACTGGTTGTCGATGCGCCGGGATTCGTGCCGTTCGGAAGCGATGACGCGCAACCCCCCGGCGGCGAGCACCTGCTCGTGCAGCGCCTGCCATTCGGCCTTCATATCGGCGATGCGCTTTTTCTTCTCGCTGTCGGAGAGCGCCTCGTTGTCCCGGACCGCGTCGATCTGCTTTTCGACATTGCCGCCGAGCACGATGTCCGTCCCGCGGCCCGCCATGTTGGTCGCGATCGTGATGACCCCCGGACGTCCCGCCTGGGCGACGATTTCCGCCTCGCGGGCGTGCTGCTTGGCGTTCAGCACCTGATGCGGCAGCCTTTCCTTGTCGAGCAGGCGGGAAAGAAGTTCGGAAGCCTCGATGGTCGGCGTCCCGAGCAGCACCGGCTGGCCGCGCCCGTGGCATTCCTTCACATCGGCGACGATCGCCCGGTGCTTCTCGGCGGCGGTCTTGAACACCAGATCGTTGTAATCGGCCCGGATCATCGGCATGTGGGTGGGAATGACCACGGTTTCCAGCCCATAGATCTGGTGGAACTCGTAGGCTTCCGTATCCGCCGTGCCGGTCATCCCGGAAAGCTTGGCGTACATGCGGAAATAATTCTGGAAAGTGATCGAAGCCAGGGTCTGGTTTTCCTTCTGGATGGGCACCCCTTCCTTCGCCTCCACCGCCTGATGCAGACCGTCCGACCAGCGCCGCCCCTCCATGGGCCGCCCCTTGGACTCGTCGATGATGACGACCTCTCCCTTGTCGATGATGTAGTGCTGGTCCTTGTAGAACAGGGTATGCGCGCGCAGCGCCGCGTTCAGGTGGTGCATCAGGATGATGTTGCCCGGTTCGTAGAGGCTGCGTCCGTCGGGCAGCAGGCCCAGGTTGACCAGGATCTGCTCGGCGTGTTCGTGCCCCTCCTCGGAAAGATGCACCTGGCGTCCCTTCTCGTCCACCCAGTAATCGCCAGCCGCCTTTTCCTCCGGCGCGCGGGTGAGGAGCGGCACCACCTTGTCCATGCGCACGTAGAGATCGGTATGATCGTCCGCCTGGCCGGAAATGATCAGCGGCGTCCTCGCCTCGTCGATCAGGATGGAATCCACCTCGTCGACGATGGCGAAGCTCAGGCCGCGCTGCACCCGATCGCTGACGTGGTAGGTCATGTTGTCGCGCAGGTAATCGAAGCCGAATTCGTTGTTCGTGCCGTAGGTGACGTCCGCCGCGTAAGCCGCCTGCTTCGCCGCGTTCTCCATGCGGGCGAGATTCACCCCCACGGAAAGACCGAGGAAGCGATGCAGCCGTCCCATCCAGTCCGCGTCGCGCTGGGCCAGGTAATCGTTGACGGTGATGATGTGCACCCCCTTGCCGGAAATGGCGTTGAGATAGGCGGGCAGGGTGGCGACCAGCGTCTTTCCTTCCCCGGTGCGCATCTCCGCGATCTTGCCGTGATGGAGCACGATGCCGCCGATCAATTGCACGTCGTAGTGGCGCAATCCCAACACGCGCTTGCCGGCCTCGCGCACCACGGCAAAAGCTTCCGGCAGGAGATCGTCCAGCGATTCGCCGCCGGCATAACGCGCCCGGAATTCATCGGTCTTCGCCCGCAACGCTTCATCGGAAAGCGCCGCGATTCCGTCTTCCAGCGTGTTGATATGCTTGACTGTCTGGGAATATTGCCTGATCAGCCGGTCGTTGCGGCTGCCAAAGATTTTTTTGAGAAAACCGGAAATCATCGTGTCACGCCAAGAGGCGCCTCAATAGCAAAGCGAGAATTCTAGCATGCAAGTTGCCGGGTACTTTTCCATTGTCCGGTAGGGGCCAGGGCAATCGCATTAAGAAACAGGCACAAAACCGAGGAGGGAAGCGTGATAGTCGAGGTGACGCTCGGTGGTTTTGCGGCGAGAGCGCAGGCTGCGCTTGGGGTATTACGCATCCTTGGTTTACAAGCCCCTATCATAACTGCTTGTTTGTAAACGACTTTTGGGCAGGGTTTATGACGTTTGCGTGTGCGAT
>JAITDH010000159.1 GCA_031282665.1 Zoogloeaceae bacterium
GACAAGACGTTCCTGGATCATGAAAACTCCATGCCGATGAAAAAAATGACAGTATATTCGAAAGACGCGATTAAAAGTGGAGGAAAAAACCTTGCCGAGCGAAGCGCGAGCGCAAAATCCATGCATTCAACTCCAATCTCGTCATTGCGAGGGCCGCAGGCCCGAGGCAATCCAGACGGCCTTTCCGCTTGTTTTGCCGTTCCAGAAAACGGAACCGCTGCGCGCCTCGCAATGACGAGGTTGGAGTTGGCGCGGGTTTTCCGATTACAGATTACAGACGACAAAGGCCGCGCCAGCGACAGCTCTGTCCTCTGTCCTCCATCACGGCGAGGTCCCGCTCTCCAATAAAGCGTCGATTTCCGCCACGTCCCTTTCATCCAGCGTCCCGATCGCGCCTTTCAGGCGCAGGCGGGCGAGGAGGGTGTCGTGATAGGCGCGCGCCAGGTCGCGGCGCGTGGTGAAGACCTGTTGCTCGGCATTCAGCACGTCGATATTGATGCGCACGCCGACTTCATAGCCCGTCTTGTTGTGCTCCAGGGAGGTCAGCGAAGAGGCGAGCGCCGCCTTGAGCGCCCGGATGCGGGCCAAGCCATTGACCACGCCGAGGAAATTCTGCCGGGCGCTCAACATGGCATTGCGGCGGGCGGCTTCGAGCAGGGCGAGCGCCGCCTGCTGGTTGGCGACCGCTTCCCGCGCCTGCGAAGACACATATCCGCCGGTAAACAGCGGCAGGTTCAACTGCACGCCGATGTCGCCGGTTTCGCTTTTCACCCTTGCGCCGCTCTCCGTGCTCCGGCTCCCGCCGACATTGGCCACGATATCCAGCGTCGGATAATGCCCGGCCTTCGCCCGGTCGACCTCCCGGCGCGCCAGGTCATCGTTATAGGCCGCGATCTGCACGGCGAGATTGTCCTTCTGCGCCGCCTCCACCCAGGGCGCCATCTGCGCCGGCTGCGGCGGCGGGAGCGGCTTTTCCGGATCCAGCGGAGCAAGCGCCATCGGCGCTTCGCCGATGAGCACGCGCAGGGCTTCGCGGCAGACTTCCAGCTCGTTCTCCCCGGCGATTTCCTGCGCCAGGACGAGATCGTGGCGGGACTGCGCCTCGGAGGTATCGACGATGGTGGCGGCGCCGACCTCGTAATATTGCCGCGCCTGCTCGAACTGCTGCGCGATGGCTTCCTTCTGCGTCCGCGTCGCCGCGAGGTCGCTCTGCGCGTTCAGCACCGCGAAATAGGCTTCCGCCACCCGGAGGATGAGATCCTGCCCGGATTGCATGAAACGCGCCTCGGACAGCGCCACGGAGATTTTCCCCTGTTCGTACTCGATCAGGTTCTGCCAGCGGAAAAGCGGCTGGCTCAAGGTCAGGGCATAGGCGCGGCGGCTGTAGCGGGCGGTTTCGGTGAGGCCGTTCGCGCGGATGGAATCGTCGTAGCGGGTGGCATTGCCGGAGAGCGTCAGGCTGGGCAGCAGGCCGGCGCGCGCCTGCGGCAGGCGTTCCCGCCCCGCTTCCAGCATGGCGCGGGCGGCGGAATATTCGGCGTCGAAATCCTGCGCCCGCCGATAGGCCTCCAGGATGCCCAGGGCGGCGGCGGGCGGCGGGCAAAGAAGGAAAAGGATGAGCAGGAAACGCATGCTTTTTCCTTGCGGCCGGCCTTGTCGCGGCTTTAGAAGACGAAGCCCGTGCCCGCGAAGTTTCGCAGCCAGGGCAGATTCGTTTCAAACAAGGGCGTGACGCGATAGGTATCGGTTTTTTCGCAGGTGACGACCTGCGCCAGCATGGCCTGGGTTTCCCCGGCCACGGCAAGCAGGCGACCGCCCGGCGCCAGTTGCGCGAGAATACGGTCGGGCACCGCGGGGATGCCGCCGGAAATCACGATGACATCGAAAGGGCCGCGTTCGGCGCATCCCCGGCTACCGTCGGCGGTTTCCACATGGACGTTGCGCACCCCGGCGGCGGCAAGATTTTGTTGCGCCGTCTGCGCGAGAACGGGGTTGATCTCCAGGCTCACCACGAAATCCGCGCGATGGGCGAGCAGCGCCGCCATATAGCCGCTGCCCGTGCCGATCTCCAGCACCTTGTCGGTAGGCTCCAGCGCCAGCGCCTGGATGAAGTACGCCTCCATCTTCGGCTCCAGCATATGCTCGCTCTTTCCCTCCCCCAGGGGCAGGCAGAGATCGGCAAAAGCCAGCGCCCGCCGCGCCGCCGGCACGAACGCCTCGCGCCGCACCGTTGCCAGCGATTCCAGCGCGACCGGATCGATCACGTTCCAGGGGCGAATCTGCTGGCAGATCATGTTGTAACGGGCTTGTTCCATTGTCATAATGCCTCTCCAGAAAAGCAAAGACGCATTATACGTAGTTTCATCCGTGGGCGTTGGGGGTGATTGGAAGCGAGGTGCAATCCAGTAGCGGATTGCGAGGATTACCCGCTATCGGTTTTGTCCCCGATACCTCTCCAGCACCGCCGCCACGGCCTGTTCGATGTTCAGGTCGTCGGTGTCCAGCAGGAAGGCGTCCGCTTCCTGTCTGAGCGGGGCGAGGGGGCGGTTGCGGTCGCGTTCG
>JAITDH010000161.1 GCA_031282665.1 Zoogloeaceae bacterium
CCCTCACCACACCCGCCATCGGCGCGGGCATCCCCTCGCAATGGCTCGCCCGCCGTCCCGACATCGCCCGCGCCGAGGCGCTGCTCGCGGCCGCCGACGCCGACATTTTCGCCGCCCGCGCCGCCCTGCTGCCCAGTATCAATCTGGGCGCGGAAGTGACTTCCTCTGGCGCATGGTTGCGCCAAGCCTTCGACCATCCGGCCTGGTCTCTCCTCGCGGGATTGACCGCGCCTCTCTTCAACGCCGGACGGCTTGCCGCTGGACGCGAGCTTTCCGAAGCTGCGCGCGCGGAATTGCTGGCGAATTACCGGCAGACGATTCTTTCTGCCTTCGCCGATGTGGAACTGGCCTTGAACGAGGTGGCAGGACTGGAGGGGCAATCCCGCCTGCACGCCGAAGAGCGCGACGCGGCCCGCCATGCCCTGACGCTCGCCGAATCGCGCTACCGCGCCGGGGCGGAAACGCTCATCACCTTGTTGGGCGCCCAACGCACCCTCTACGCCGCCCAGGACGAAACCGCGCGTCTGAAACTTGCCCGCCTGCAAGCGGCGGTGTCGCTCTACAAGGCATTGGGCGGAGGATGGCAGGCGAAAGACGCGGAGCGCCCATGAACAGACGATGGCACGAAGGTTGGAATGAAGAAGGGAACGAAGACGGAATCGCCCATCGCCTGCATGCGGTAAAACTGCGGCCGACCCAGGCGCGCAGACAGGTATTGGAAGCGCTCATGGATACCTCCGAATACCTGAGAACGGAGGACATCTACCGCAAGCTGATCGAACGCAAAGCCAAAACCAACGTCGCTTCGGTCTATCGCGCATTGCGGGACATGCGCAAGGCGGGCTTCCTCCTGATCCTCTGGGACACCAGCCGCGCCATCCGCTACCACCTCCCGCCCGAAGACACGACCCTGTCGCTACGCATCGTCTGCCGCGGCAATGGCGACGAGGTGACCTTCTCCGATCCGGAACTCTACGCCCGGATTCTCTCAGCCGCCGTTCGGCATGGGTTGAGTTTCGAAGGACGGGAATTCGAATTACACGCCGACTTCGAAAAGCAAGACGCGAACAAAGGGAAAAGGCTGGAAAGGAAGGGACTTCAAGGGAAAGGGGACTATCCGCAAAAGGCGCTTTCTTCCTGAACGACAGATTCTGGCTATGCACCCCATTGCAAAAAACCGGCGCGATTCACGCCGGTTTCTGGTTCGCGGTTTCTTCCCTCAAGCCGCGCGAACAAAGGTCTGCGCGCATTCCGACATGACCGGTCGTTCCAGAACGGGCAGATGGACAATCAAATGCCGACACGCCTCTTCGATTCGTCCCTGTTCGCACAGGTCCAGCCGATCCGCCCAGTCCTGCATCATCCGCCGACGTTGTTCGACGTATTCGGCATGGTTGTAGGCCGCGCGAATCGCGTTCGGGTCGGAGTGGGACAATTGCGCCTCGATCCACGCCGGGGGATAGCCGATTTCATTGAATGCCGTCGAAAAGGTGGCGCGGATGCCATGCACCGTCATCTTGTTTCGATAGCCCATGCGCTTCAAGGCCGCGTTCAGGGTGCTTTCGCAGATGCCTCTTTCTGGATATTCCCGGTTGCGCAACAGATAGCGCTGTGACGGCACGAACAGCTTGAGCATCTTGCGAACAATGTCCATTGCCTGGATGGAAAGCGGTACGAGGTAAGGCGGGATGTCGGTTTCCCCTTGGCGCATTTTGCGCATCCTGCTCTGCAACTGTTTTACGTTGCCGGGTGGGATGATCCACAGACCGCGTTCGAGATCGAACTGATCCGGGGTCGCCAGGCGCAGTTCGCAGGTGCGCACGCAGGTGAGCAGCAACAGGCGCAGTCCGAGCCTGGTTTGATACGCGCCGTTATACTCCTGTAACGCGTGCAAAAAGCCCGGCAATGCGTCCATGTGCAGGTAGGGATGATGGCGCACGGGCGGACGGGGAACCGCCACGACATCGAGATCGGAGGCATAGTTGGTTTCCAGCCCCGGCACCGTTACCAGCGCGTAGCGGTAAATCTGGTTGAGGTGGCCGCGCACTTGCTCCGAAATGGAGAGTGCGCCCCTGCGCTCGATTCGCCGAAGCACGTCCAGAAGATCGGGACGCCGAAGCTCGTGGATCGAACGTTTCCCCAGGAAAGGCAGGACATCCCTGCCGAAGATGCGAATAATCGCGGAATGAGCACTGCGCTTGCCAGCCTTCATTTCCAGCCTGCGGTGTTCGCTCCATTGATGAAACACTGCCTCGAACGTATGTTCGCTGGCGATGCGGACGGCCTGTCGTTTCTGCTTACGATGCGTATGTGGGTTGGTGCCCTTGGCGAGCAGAGCGCGTGCTTCGTCGCAGGCTTGACGCGCTTCCCGCAAAGAGACTTCCGGGTAGGTGCCCAGCGACATGCGTTTTTGCCGATCGCCCCAGTAGTAACGAAAATGCCAGGATTTACCGCCCTTGGGGGAAATAGCGAGGGACAGTCCATCGAGGTCGCCGATGGTGTAAGCTTTGCCGGTCGCTTTCGCTTGCCGGACGGTAGTGTCTGTGAGTGCCATGTCAA
>JAITDH010000164.1 GCA_031282665.1 Zoogloeaceae bacterium
GCGTTGAAAAGTGCTCGCGCCGCTATCGAAGGCGCGCACCACCGGCATGGCCTGCACGTATTCCACCACCGCCTTGCCGACTTCCTCGCTGGCGGCGTTGTAGCGCCGCGTCATCTCGCTGCGACCGCGCATGGAAAGCGATGCCGCCGCCATGCCCGCGGCCAGCACAGCCGTTGCCGCCAGCGCCAGACGCCAGTCCAACAGCCACAGCAACGCGAAGGTCAATATTGGCGAGACGAAGCCTTGCGCGTACAGGGGCGTGCTGTCGGCCACGAAGACGTGCAGCGCCTTCACGTCTTCCATCATCACCTTGGCGAGCGCTCCTGAACCCGTCTGCTGCGCGTATCCCAGGGGCAGGCGCGCCAGATGCCCGGCCAGATCGGCGCGCAGCCCTTTTTCCAGACGAAAGGCCGCGTAGTGCGACTGGTTGAACGCGGTGAGCCGCAGCGTGTAGGAAGACACCGTCAGCGCCACGGCGAGCAGGAGCGGCGGCCACGGCCATTGTCCCGGAACCGCCACAAGTTCATGCGCCAGCCACGCCAGCGCGCACAACGCGCCCAGGGAAGCAGCCGAAGCCAGACCCGCCAGCAGCATGGCAAGGCGGATTTGCCCCCGCACCGGACGCATGATGGCCCAGACGCCGGGCAAGGCGTCCCGATCATCGCGCATGGGCATCTTCATCTTCCGGGTGCGTGTAAATATCCCGTTTGGCGTATTGCCGTACGACCAGTACCGCTGCCGCCGTCAGCGTTGCGGCCAGGCCAAAGCAGGCCGCATAACCCCATCGCCCGGCCAGCCAGCCGCCCGCCACGCCACTTGCGGCGGCCAGCAAGGCGTCGGCGCTCTGGAACAAGGTGAAATCCACCCCGGCCTGCAAGGGCGAGGAAATGTCCATCAGCACCGAATAGAGCGCCACCCAGGCGCAGCCCATCGCGCCGAACAGCAGCCCCACCAGGGCAATCAACAGCACTTGCGGCGTCTCGCCCGCCACGTTGGCGGCGGCGGCTGCCAGCGCGGCGAGCACGCAGGCCTTCAGCGCCACCGCGCGCCACACCGCCCGCCAGCCCGGCGCGCGCCGCACCAGCATTCCGCCCAGGAACGCGCCCGTCAGTCCGGCCAGGACGCTGAAGGAGCCGAACAGCCAGCCCAGCCGTTCCATGCTCACGCCGTGATCCAGGAGCAACGGCCCCAACATGCTCATTGTGAGGCGAATGCCGACGCTGGAAAAAAGCAGCAGCAAGAGGCCGTGCACCACCTCTGGACGCCGCAGGGCAAAGCGCAGACTGGGCCGATGCGCGCCGGTCTGCGCCGGAGCACGGGGCGGCTCGCGCAGCGCCAGCATCGGCAGCCCCAGGGCCACGATGGCCGCAGCCGTCGCCAGCAACGCCCAGGGCAGCCCGGCGTGACCGGCGACCAGCAGGAAGCCGCCGCCGCCCAGCATCGCGCCGACATAGCTGCCGCCCACCTGCGCCACATTGCCCCAGCCGCGTGTCTGGCGGGAGAGTTGTTCCACGGCGAAACCATCGCAGGCAATATCGGTCGTCGCCGCCACCAGGGCGCTCAGGAGCAACAGGGCCAGAATCCAGCCCGCGCGCGTTTGCAGCGGCAAAAGACCATGCAGGCTGGCCAATCCCATGCCCAACAGGATGCCCGCCATGAGCCACTGCCCGACCAGAAGCATCGCGCGCGAACGGCGCTGTGTGCCTTGCGCGGGCAAACGCCAGCCTTCCACCTTCGGCGCCCACAGGAACTTGAAGCCCCAGGGCAGCCACCACAGCGCGGCCAACCCGGCCATCTGCAAGCTGGCCCCCGCCGCGCGCAACAGGCTGGGCAGCGACTGCGTGGTGATCGCGGTGAGCAAGGTCTGGCTGATGTAGATGCCTGCGATGGCTGGCAAGACCTGCCATGCGGGCAGGCGCGGCGAAAGCGGGGAACGGTCGTCGGTAAGGCGCATGTCAGAAGAAATACCGCATGCCCACGCCCAGGGTACGGCCGCGCGCGGGGACGCCCATCGTGACGCCGGGCGCGGCCCAATAGCCGTAATGCTCGTATGCCTCGTCCAGCAGGTTGTCGCCGTACAGGTAGATTTCCGCAGCGCCCGAAACCACGCCGATGCGCAGGTCGACCTTGTGGTAGCTGTCCAGGTCGTAGTGATTCTGCGCGTCGGCGGGCCGTTTCCCCATGTAGCGGTAACTCAGCCGACTGTTCAGCATGGGGGCGGAAAGGCCCATGAATTCCGCCAGATGGACATGGTGGGAAAACGCGACCGTGCCGCTCCAGCGCGGCACGTCGGGTTTCCGGTTGCCGTTCTGGACGTCGCCCCCCGATACGCCGAAAACATCGCGGGTGATTTTGGCGTCGATGTAGCTCACGCCCGCCTGGATTTCAAAGCCCCGGCCGACGCGCCATACCCCCTCCAGTTCGCCGCCCTTGTTTTCGGTATCGGCGTTGATCGTGTTGGTGGTATAGGTGGCGTAGTCGTAGCCCAGCAGGTGGTCATCCTTGACCTTGCTCAGGAACAACGCGCCGTTCAGGCTCAGGCGGCGATCCGGCGATTCCATCTTGAAACCGATCTCGATGGCATTGGAACTCGACGCCTTGTACGGGGCGCTGTCGGCCGCCTGGGTCGGGAAATCACCGAAGCCTCCCGACTGATAGCCGTGCGAAAACGCGCCGAAAATGTTGAGGCTGGGAGTGAGCGCATACGAGAGCGCCAGACGGCCGGTCGTGTAGTCGTCGCTCAGTTTGCGATGATCGCCGCCCGCGCCGTCATAGACGCCGTCATAGGTCTTGCGATCCCACGAATGGCGCAGACCGCCCGTCAGTTTCAGCGTATCGGTAAGCGGATAGGTCAGTTCGCCATACAGGGCGCGGCTGTCGGTTTCGTACTCGCGTTCCGACGCGCTGCCGGTAGCCGTCGTCAGGGTGTCGAAGCTGCGCCGGGAATGCGACAGATTGAGGCCGGTTACCCAGAAAATCGCCGCGCCGGGCAGCGAGGACCAGCGCAGATCCTCGCTGACGACATGCCGCCTGGAACGGGTCAGGTTCTGGTTTTCGATGGGCATGCCAAAGAGCGCCTGCATGACGCGACGGTCATAAAGGGATGCGGTGGCATAGTCGACGAAGGTATGGGCGGTGATCGACGTGATCCGGCTGTTGCGCAGATCATGTTTGAATTCCACCGTCTGGCGCTCGATGATCTTGTGATTGTCGTCGAACAGGCCGGGCGTGAAATCCAGCGGCGCGTCCGTATAGGGCCGCAGCACCGCCAGGGACGGGCTGTACTGGCTCTCGTGCCGTTCGGCGCTCAGGAGCAGATTCGTATGCTCGGCGATTTCCCAGGACAGGCTGCCGCGAAACGCGAGATCGACGGGTTTTGCGATCGGCTTTCCATCCTGCGCGTTTTTGATCCAGTGCTCCGCGCCGCTGTTGCGCAGCGCGAAACGGCCACTGAGGCGTTCCGAGAGCGGGCCGCTGACGACCACCTCCTCCAGATGCTGGCGATCCTGTCCATATTCGCCCCGGACATGACCTTCAAATACGCGCGTGGGCCGGTTGTTGACGACATTGATCGCCCCAGCCTGACCGTTGCCGCCGAACAGGGTGCCCTGCGGCCCTTTCAGGATTTCGATGCGGTCGACATCGAGTGTGCCCAGTCCCACGTCGCGGATGGACATGGCAACGCCATCGACGATCAGGGCGACCGAACTGTCTTCCACGCTGACCTGGTTGAGCGCCCCGTTGCCGCGAATCAGGACGTTCGCGGAATTCGGTTCGCCGCCATACGAATTGACCACGACGCCCGCCACGCCGGTAAGCGCCTCCTCCACGGTCTGCGCGCGTTGCTGTTCCAGATCCTCGCCGCGGATGACGCTGATGCCGAAGGGGACGTCCATGGCCCGCTCTTCGCCATGACGGGCCGTTACGACCACATCCTCCAGTAACGGTTCCTGGTCGGGATCATGCGCCAGGGTCTGGGCCTGGGTTTGTCCCCAGAGCATGAGAATGGCCGCGCCCAACATCGTGCGGCGTTTGTTCAAAGCAGGCATGCTTGTTCCTTTTGGAATGATTAACAATAATTGCTATCATTCACTTGATTGCCATCGGCACGCTGGCGCTTTCGGGGAAAAATTTGCGCTTTCGGGAATATTTCTCCAAGCACACAGTCGGCGTGGCGCAAGGCACAGAACGTCTGGATTGCCTCCGCTTTCGGGGGAAAAAATTATGTTTTCGGGAAACTTTTCATGATCGAACCCCAGCGCGCCGCACCGGACATCCAGATGGACGCCTTTCTCGCGGGCAGTCCCACGGGCGTTCCAGAACCCTGGCGGGACGCGCTGCGCGTCCATGGCCTGCCCGGCGGCGGCGGCATCAGTTGTTTCGACGGCAACCGCCTGCGTCCCTGGGCCTTCCACAGCGAAGGCGCGCCCGCCTTCAGTCTTTGCGTGCTGCTGGAAGGCCGGATGCACACGACCCTGGAAGGAGGACGTCCGCTCGATCTGCGCAAGGGCATGCTGGCGTTCATGCTTTCCGGCCAAGCCACGCGGGGGGAGAACGTCCTGGGCGGCGGCCGCTTTCGCATGGTCGATTTCCACCTCGCGCCACGGACGCTGCGCGCGCTGGCCGGGCCGCACCTGGCGGCCTTGCAGGGCTGTCTGGCGCACGATTGCAGCATTCCAGAACAGGAAATGATCCTGGGCAGCCTGCCCGCGTCCTCCACGCTCCAGCGCGCCGCCTGCGACATCCTTTCCTGCGACTATCCGCGCGGACACATCCGTGACCTCTATCTGGAAGCAAAGACGCGGGAGGCGCTGGCCGCCTTGCTGAACGAGCGGGTGCGGCTGCATCGGCCGCATCCCTTGCCCGTCCCGGCCGACCGCAGACGCCTGCTGGAGGCGCGCGGCCTGCTCGAACGTCATTTCGACGAGGACTGGACCGTCCGAACCCTCGCCCACACGGTGGGCCTGAACGAAAAACGCCTGCAAGCCGGATTCCGCGCCCTGTTCAGCCAGACCTTCCATGCCTGCCTGACCGACATCCGCATGCAGGCCGCCGCGCGCATGCTGGAGCGCGGGCGCTCCGTCACCGACGCCGCCCTGGGCGTGGGATACGCCAGCCTGGGCCATTTCAGCAAGGCTTTCCGCCAACACATGGGCATCTGCCCCAAACGCTGGGCGATGGAACGCGCCATAGGAGCGTAGGTTGGGTAGGTCGGATCAGCCGAAGGCGTAATCCGACATTCGTTCATTACCGGCGCCTGCGCCGCTATTCTTCGATTTGCGATGCTGCGCATCGTGAAGTACGAATGTCGGATTGCGCCAACCCCCTACGCCAGCGAGCCCAGACCGGCCAGGGTGGGGACTAGGGCGGGCGTTTCGCCGGGCAGGGTTTTCGCCAGCCAGCGGCGGGGGCCTTCCGGCGCTTTTTCGGCTTCC
>JAITDH010000138.1 GCA_031282665.1 Zoogloeaceae bacterium
CTCTACGCCGTCTTTTCCGCGCCGGGCGCCGATACCGTCCGCCTGAAACGCCTTGCCGAACAGGGCGCGCTCATCGACCTCGATACGCTGGATGTTCAGGGCGGCCTCGCGCGCCTGACACACCGCCGCCCGCGCGTCGTCGCGGTGGAAGGCGAGGGGATTGCCGAAGCGATCTGGTCTGCTGTTTCACAGGACACCGTCTCGATCGCAGGATTGGTTTCCGACCCGGCGCGGCCCGTGCGCGTGGCATTCGCCGGAGAGGATGGCAAAACGCGCGTCCGGCAGTTCGAGAAGGGACTGGGCGTGCCCAACGATAGTGGCGATAGCGCGCGTTTTGCCGGGGTGCCCTTCCTGTGGGCGGCGCTCACCCTGGAGCGTCTGGAGGCCGATTACGATCTCAACCGGGGGACGATTCGCCGCCTGGGAAAAACCTTCGCCCTGCCCACACGGGAAACTTCGCTCATCGTGCTCGACCGCGTGGAAGATTACGTCACCCACGACATCGATCCGCCCGCGGAACTCAGGAAAGAATACGACCGCCTGCGCGCCGGTGCCGGGATGCGACCCGCCAATGTCGAGAAACAGAAGATGGAATGGGTGAAGGCCGCGTGGAAAGCGCGCGACGCCTGGTGGCGGAAAGATTTTCCCAAGGACAAGCCCAAGAAAGGAGCGATCTACGCGTTGCGGAGCAAATGGGAAAGTTATGACCTCCCTGCGTCCGATGTTGTGTCCGAGGCGATGGCGCCCGCGCCAGTGCCTTCCCGAGAAATGCGCAATGGCCGCGCCGAGAACAAGCAAGATTCCGCTCCGGCCGATTCCGGCCTCGCCATCCAGTTGCACCCGTGGTCGTCGGACGCGCCCTACATCGCGCGGATGAAGGCGCTCAATGACGAGAAGGCGTACCGCGTCTATCTGGACGAGCGTTCCAATTATGAAAACAGCGTCGCCTTCTATCTGGATGTCACCGACCAGTTCCAACAGCGCGGACGCCGGGATCTGGCGCTGCGGGTGCTTTCCAACCTCGCGGAAATCGATCTGGAAAACCGGCAGATTTTGCGCATCCTCGGCTATCGCCTGCTGGCGGCGGGGGAAGTCAAAACCGCCGTGCTGATTTTCCGCCGCGTGCTCCATCTGGCGGAAGACGAGCCGCAATCCTGGCGCGATCTGGCGTTGGCGCATGAAGCGGCGGGCGAATATCAGGCGGCTATCGATCATTTCCATGAAGTGGCAAAGCGCGTGTTCGCCCGCCAATTCCACAACAACGATTTCGATTTCTCCAGCATCGAAGTCATCGCGCTTACCGAAATGAACGCGGCGATCGGGAAGGCCAGGGAAAAAGGCGTCAAGGTCGACACGCGCGCCATCGATCCCGTTTTCCTGAAGAACCGCCCGCTGGATCTGCGCGTCGTCCTCTCCTGGGACAGCGACAACACGGACATCGACCTGTACGTCATCGACCCCAACGGCGAGGAAGTGTTTTACGGGCATCCCCTGAGTTACCAGGGCGGGCGCGTCTCACTCGACAACACCGGAGGCTACGGCCCAGAGGAATACAGCCTGAAAACGGCCAAGCCCGGCAAATACCGCGTCGATGTCAAGTTCTTTGACCACCAGCAACAACTCATTTCGGAAGCCACCACCCTGCAACTGGATTTCTTCACCCACTACGCCAGCGGGAAGGTGCGCAAGGAATCCACCATCCTGCGCCTGAAAGACGCCAAGGAACGGGTTTTCGTCGGCGAATTCGAGGTGAAATGAGCAACACAGGGGCGGCAAGATTGCCGCCCCTTGGCTTGTAATGATGAGATAAGGCAATCCCGCCATGCTGCGCAATGACAGGCGAGGCATCAGCAGGGACATGAAGATGGGTGTGAGGAGACGAATCCGGTCAAGGTTTCAATGCAACCGCAGGGACTGGATTTCTTCCGCAGAAAGACCGGTCAAATCCATGATGTCTTCAATCGACATATTCTTGCTCAAGGCTTTGCGGGCAATGGCAAGCTGCGCTTCCACTCTCCCTTCCACCCTCCCCTTGTTCGCCGCCCCCTGTTCCCGAGCCGCAATGTCCCGCCGCATCTTTTCACGCGATTCAGCGAGGAGGCGCGTGCGTTCGTCTTGGGAAAGTTCGACCAGACGGGAGACCGCCTTGCCAATCAATGGGTTCTTTTCCGCAAGCATGGTCAGTTCCTCCTCTTTGCGCGCGTTCAGGAATTTCATCCACTCCCATTCTTCCGTTCCGTCTTCGCCCAGCGGCAGTTTGGGGAGTTCCAGCGTATTGATTTCCATGAGATCGGTGAATACCGAATCGGTCTCGCGATCATGGAGCACATAGCGGTTATGATAGCTCCGATTTTCGGGAATCTGTACGTAATCGGTAATCAAAATGGAGATCGAACGCTTGATTTCCCCGTAATCGTCGCCCTTTCCGATCTGCTCGGTCACCATGCGGGCGAGATAAAAAACGACGCGCTCACGCATCTGCGGCTGCTCGACGACCTGTATCTCCACATCGATCACCTTGCCGGTGGTGGTCTTCACCTTCACGTCCAGAACGCTTTCCTTGTCGCCGGGAAAGTCTGCGGCAAGATACGGGTCGATGACGCGTACTTCCTCGTATTCCCCGGCAGGCAAATCGAGAATGGCTTGCAGAAAGCCAGTGAGCAGCGAAGTGTCACGCGGATCGCCGAAAAGACGCTTGAACACCAAATCGTTGCGTGGGGAAAGAAAGGGCTTTTTCATTGGCGGGCCTCATGGGAAAGCGGTCATTGTAACCGCTTGTCATGACGCGCGAACGTTCGCCAACACAGCGTTTCGCGCTTCAATGGCAATCGTGGGAAAGCGTCGTCTCCGGCCAGGGCACGCCTGTTCCGCCCAGACCGCAATACCCATCCGGATTCTTGACCAGATAATCCTGATGGTAATCCTCGGCGCGGTTGTAATGCCGCAGCGGCGCGATTTCGGTCGTGATGGCGGAATGGCCCGCATGCCGCAGGGCTTCCGCGTAAATGTCCCGCGTTTTCAGGGCAAGCGCTTTTTCCGCTTCCGTCTGGTAATAAATGGCGCTGCGATAATTGCTGCCCACATCATTGCCCTGCCGGTTGCCCTGGGTCGGGTCATGGTTCGTCCAGAAGGCAATCAGCACCTGTTCCAAGGAAATGCGCGCTGGATCGAAGCGCAGCTTCACCACTTCGGCATGATTGCGGGCGTGTACTTCTCCCGCCCGGATTTTCCGTTCCAGCGCCCCAACCTGTGCGTAATCCGTTTCCGCCGCGTCGCCGCCCGCGTAACCGGCTTCCACCTCCAGCACACCGGGCAAGGCCGCCATGCGTTTTTCCGCGCCCCAGAAACAGCCCATGCCCAACACGATTTCCCGTGTCGTCCGCGTGCCCGTTCCTTCCGCCATGACGCCCGGCGGCATGAGCAACAAGGAAGGCAAAAGCAAGGAAAGCAACGCGAAAAACCCGCGTCCGGCGCGATGAATACCTGTGGTCATGATCGTTCTCCCATGAAAATCAGTTTCACATCATATGCGCGCCTTGCCTGCAAGGAGACTTGATTTTGTGCATATCCTCCATAGGAAAATCCAATCGCAAAAAACCGCCGGAAAACCCGACGGTTTTTTGCGCAGTGAAAACGCGCGTGCTTCAGAGGCGGAAAGCCGCAACGGCCTTGCCCGCTTTCTGCGCAACATCCTGGAGGTAGTGGGCGTTGGAGGAAGTCTCCGATGCCGCCGCGTTGTTTTCATCCGTCATCTGCGCGATGGATTCCACGTGCCGGGCAATTTCCTGGCTGGCCTGGCTTTGTTCCTTCAGCGCGCTGGAAATCTCCGTCACGGCACTGGAAACCCTGTCGGCATCTTCCCTGACCGAAGCCATTACCGCGCCCGCGCTTTCCGCCAGTTCCTTGCC
>JAITDH010000183.1 GCA_031282665.1 Zoogloeaceae bacterium
GGGATCGGAAAAGCCGGTGGCGGGCGAATCCGATCCCTTCCTGCCCTATTGCCGGGTTTCCACCAGGATCAGTTCCTCGCCGGAATCGTCGTCGGGACGCGAGCGGGAGCGGCGGGGGCGGCCGCGCGGCGCTGGAGTTTCGGCAGGCGCGGCGGATGGCGGGGCGTGGGTGGTCTGCACCAGGACGAGGCCGCTTTCCTTCAGTTCCTCCGCCGCGTCATCCGGCGATGCGGCCGGCACATGCGGCAGCGGCATGACGAGGGGAGTGGAAGGCACTTCCGTCGGCGGCGGCGTGAGCGGGGAACCGCTCACGGTGGCGAACGAGGAGGGCGGCAGGGTCACGCTGGTGACGACATACGGCGCGGTCGCGGAGGGCGAAGCGTTGGTGAGGTTGCGGGGAACGACGATGGGTTCCGCTCCGGAATCTTCGCCATGCGCCGGGAGACGGGCGGCGGGAACGGCGCGATCTTCCTCCGCTTCCGCGGCATCCTCTGCTTCCGCGGCAACGGAAACGGCCGGCCTGGCGCTTTCTTCCGCCGGGGGAACAGCCGCGATGGGCGCGGGCGTTACGGTAGCTGCTTCGCTTGCCTCGACAGTTGCCACGCTTGCCACAGTTACCACACCCGGCGGCGGGCTTTCTTCACGGCGTGGCGCGGTTTCCCTGGCTGGCGTGTCATCCGATACGTCATATGACGTGTCAGTTGGTACGCTGTTCGGCACGCTGTCCGGCGCGCTGTTCGGCGTGTTATCCGGCGCGGGGATGGCGGCCGCGCTTTTTTCCTCGGCCGCGGCGTTTTCCAGGCGTTCCGCATTCTCTCCTTCGTTGTTGCCACGGCCACGTCCGCGGCGTCCGCGGCGGGAGGAACCGCTGGCGGCGACATTCTCGCCTTCCTGGGCGGGCACGGCCGGCGGGGTTGCCGGGGTTGCCTGGGGCGACGGAGTTGCCGGAGTGGCTGGCACTGCCGGATCGGCTTCGGGAGCCGTCACCGCGGCGGCATTCGGCCGTTCGCGGCGCTCGCCGCGCTCGCGCGGCTTGCGGGGCTCCCTGGGTTCGCGCGCGGCTTCCGGGCTGGCGTTTTCGCGTCCCGTCCGGTTGCGCCCTTTCCCCTGGCGTTCGGCCTTGTCTTTTTCCTTATCCTTCTCCTTGTCCGCGTCGCCCTGCGGTGGCGTTTCGCGTTCTTCGCGCTGGCTGCTGTTGTTGCCGCGTTCGCCGTGGCCTTTCCGGCGGTTGTTTTCGCCGCGCTCGCCACGCGCTTCCTGACGCTGGGCGTTCCGACCCTGGCTACCCTGAGCACCCTCGCCGCGCTTGCGCCCGGTTTCGCTTTCCGGGGCAGGCAGGGGAGCGGGTTTGGAACGGAACAGGGAAAGAATGCGGGAAATGAAGCCAGGAGATTCCGCTTTCCCCACTTCCTTGTCGGTCTTGTCCGTCTTGTCGGCCTTCGCAAGCGGCGCGGGTTGTTCCGGGGCGATGTTGCGGATGGCGGCTTCCTGCCGGGGGCGGACGGGTTCCGTCTTGTTCTTGCTGATTCCCGCCTTTTCGCCATTGCCGGCGTCTACCATCTTGTAGGAGGGATCGCCCGGTTCTTCCGTGTTGAGGTCGTCGTGCTTCAGGCGGATGATGTCGTGCGCCGGGGTTTCCAGGTGGATGTTGGGAATCAGGAGGAGGGAAACCTTGTGCCGCAGTTCGATGGCCTGGATGTCGTGCCGCTTTTCGTTGAGGAGGAAGGTGGCGACATCGACCGGCACCTGCGCCTGCACGGTGGCGGTGCCATCCTTCATGGCTTCCTCTTCCAGGATACGCAGGATGTGCAGCGCCGCCGATTCCGTGGAGCGGATGTGCCCGGTGCCGGTGCAGCGCGGACAGGGGATGTAGCTCGTTTCGGCGAGGGCCGGACGCAGGCGCTGGCGGGAGAGTTCCATCAGGCCGAAGCGGCTGATCTTGCCTATCTGCACGCGGGCGCGGTCGAATTTCAGGGCGTCCTTCAGGCGGTTTTCCACCTCCCGCTGGTTCTTCGCCGATTCCATGTCGATGAAGTCGATGACGATGAGGCCGCCCAGGTCGCGCAGACGCAGTTGCCGGGCGATTTCTTCCGAGGCTTCGAGGTTGGTCTTCAGCGCCGTTTCCTCGATGTCCGCGCCCTTGGTGGCGCGGCCGGAGTTGACGTCGATGGCGACCAGCGCCTCGGTATGGTCGATGACGATGGCGCCGCCGGAAGGCAGGTTCACCTGCCGGCCGAAGGCGGTCTCGATCTGGTGCTCGATCTGGAAGCGGGAAAAGAGCGGCACGTCGTCCCAGTAGCGCTTGACGCGATGCACATTGTCGGGGATGACGGAGGTCATGAAGCTCTGCGCCTGCGCGAAAATATCGTCGGTATCGACGAGGATTTCGCCGATGTCGGGCTGGAAATAATCGCGGATGGCGCGGATGACCAAGCTGTCTTCCTGGTAGATGAGGCGCGGCGCTTCTTCCACCTTGGCGACGCTCTCGATGCCCTGCCAGAGCTTCAGGAGATAGTTCAGGTCCCATTGCAGCTCTTCGACCTGCCGGCCGATGGCGGCGGTGCGGGTAATCAGGCTCATCCCGGCGGGAACTTCCAGGCGATCCATGATTTCCCGCAATTCGGTGCGATCGTCGCCGTCCACCCGGCGGGAAATGCCGCCGCCGCGCGGATTGTTGGGCATCAGCACGAGATAGCGGCCGGCGAGCGAAATGAAGGTGGTAAGCGCCGCGCCCTTGTTGCCGCGCTCGTCCTTATCCACCTGGACGATGATTTCCTGTCCCTCCCGGATGGCTTCCTGGATTCTGTTCCGGTCCGCGCCGGGTTGGAAATAGCCGCGGGATATCGCCTTGAAAGGCAAAAAGCCGTGCCGTTCCTCGCCATAATTGACGAAGGCGGCTTCCAGCGAAGGTTCGATACGGGTAACGATCCCCTTGTAGATATTACTCTTGCGTTGTTCCTTGGCAGCCGATTCAATGTCGAGGTCAATCAGTCTTTGTCCATCGACAATGGCGACACGTAATTCTTCGGCCTGTGTCGCATTGAATAACATGCGTTTCATCATGTGCTCCGGCGCATGGCGGGCGAAGCACCCACGCGAGGGCGCGACCGGGTCAGGTAACGGGAATTTTCATGTTTGCCGTCGTGATTCGAGGGAGTCTCTTGAAGGTTCTCAAAGGTCTTTCCGGGTCGGGAAGTGCAATGCCGGCAGCGTTTTGCTGCCGGACGGAATCTCTGCGTAGGCGTTTGCAGATGCCTGCGATGCGCGAATCAAGTAGTATCGCTACTTTTGGTGAGCGAACTTAACCAGTTCGATCTGCGCGAAACAAAACAAGGAAAGCCCGAAGGCCAGGTCTGCCAGGGCGGGCGGGAATCCAGTTCCCGGCCGTGTTGCCGCAAACGGCAATGGTCTTGCCGCAACTGCAGCGGGTCTTATGACGCGGTTTTTTCGACGCGGCTTTTTTCTTGTTCGTGGCACAAAATCGGCTGGCAAGTATATGGCAAAAATGGCGGAAACGGAAAAAAAATCGGTGACCTATCTTTCCATCGGCGCGGAAGAAGCCGGGCAGCGCCTGGACAATTACCTCATCCGCCATTGCAAGGGGGTGCCGAAAAGCCATCTGTACCGGATCCTGCGCAGCGGCGAAGTGCGGGTCAACAAAAAGCGCGCCGAAGCATCCTGCCGCCTCCAGGAAGGCGATGCCGTGCGCCTGCCGCCCCTGCGCACGGCGACCGCCTCGCCAACCTCTGCCGCCCCCCTGCCGCCGATCGACCTGCCCGTCCTCTACGAAGACGCCGCCCTCCTGGTCATCGACAAACCCGCCGGAATCGCCGCGCACGGCGGCAGCGGCCTCTCCTTCGGCCTGATCGAACTCCTGCGGCGGCAAAGACCGGAAGCAAGATTCCTCGAACTCGCGCACCGGCTGGACAAGGAAACCTCCGGCCTGATCCTCGTCGGCAAGAAACGCTCGGCGCTGACCGCCCTGCACGACATGTTCCGGGCAAGCCGGGGCGCATCGGAAAAAGCCGCCGACAAGCGCTATCTGATGCTCGTCCGGGGGCGCTGGATGAATCCCGCGCAGCAGGTCCGCCTCCCGCTTTGCAAATACCTGACCGAATCCGGCGAGCGGCGGGTGCGGGTCGACGCCGCGGAAGGCAAGCCCTCCCATACCGTTTTTCGCCTGCTGGCCCGCTGGCGGCGCTTTTCCCTCCTGGAAGGACAATTGAAGACCGGCCGCACCCACCAATTGCGGGTACAACTCGCGCACCTGGGCTACCCGATCCTCGGCGACGAAAAATACGGCGATTTCCCGCTCAACAAGGCGCTGCAAAAAGAAGGACTGAAACGCATGGCGCTCCATGCCTTCAGCATGGATTTCCCGCATCCGCTGGAAGATCGCCGCCTTCTCCTCACCGCTCCGCTGCCGGAAGCCCTGGCGGCCTTCATGCGCCGCCTGGACGGAGAAGAACATTGCGACTACCTGGCCGAACACCTTTCCCCCCTCTGGAGAATTCCTGCATGACCCAGCTTTTCACCCGGCCCTTCGACCTCATCGTCTTCGATTGGGACGGCACCCTGATGGACTCCGCCGCCGCCATCGTCCGCGCCATCCAACTCGCCAGCCGCGACCTGGGCATCCCCCCGCCGACGGAAGAAACGGCCCGCCACGTCATCGGGCTGGGGCTATCGGAAGCCCTGCGCCACGCCCTTCCCACCCTTTCCCCGGCCGACTACCCGCGGATGACCGAACGCTATCGTCATCACTACCTGGGCAGCGACCGAGACTTCGACCTCACCCTCTTCGCCGGCGTCGAAAAGCTGCTGGACAGACTGCTGGCGGCGGGCCATACCCTGGCGGTCGCTACCGGAAAAAGTCGGCTCGGCCTGGACCGCGCGCTCGATCATTTTCAGTTGCGGGCGAAATTCACTGCCACCCGCTGCGCCGACGAATGCGCCTCCAAGCCGCACCCGCAAATGCTCCTGGAACTGATGGAAGAACTGGGCGCCGCGCCGGAGCGCACCCTGATGATCGGCGACACCACGCACGACCTCCAGATGGCGGCCAGCGCCGGCACCGCCAGCCTCGGCGTAACCTACGGCGCCCACCCGGAAGCCGCCCTCCTCGCCCTGCAACCGCTGGCCGCCGTCGCCTCGGTGGAAGAACTGGAAGGGTGGTTTTTCGGCAGGGGCAACCCAAAGGGGCATGACGGCAACCCCGAAATTCCTTAGAATCTACCTTTCCTCCGTTTCCCATCACAAGGAGAGCTACCATGCCTGGCATCGACATGCGAAAAATCTACAACTTCTACCCGGTGGAACCCG
>JAITDH010000220.1 GCA_031282665.1 Zoogloeaceae bacterium
TCCACATCCGCGTCCGTGTAGCCGCAAATGTTGGAATATTCCGCATCCAGCGTGATGTCCGAGAGATTGTTGAGACCGGAAAAGATATTGACCTTGCTGAATTTGGAAACACCGGTCAAAAAGGCGAATTTGATGTGCGCGTCCTGCCCCTTGATAACGGAATAAAGATTGCGCAAGCCGTCGCGCATTTCGATGGCGAGATCGGGCTTGGTCAGGTTATCGAGGATGGGTTTGTCGTATTCGTCGACGAGGATGACGGCGCGTTGGCCGAAGTGGGCTTCCGCCGCCTGAATCAGGGCAATGAAACGGTCTGGAATCCCGTTTTCACCGCTTGCGACTCCCAGACGGCGTTCGTTCTCGGCCAGGATATTCCCGATGCGCGCATCCAGCCCCACCCGGCTTTCCATGACGCCTTCGGCGAAACTGATGCGGATCACCGGATACTTGACCTTCCAATCCCATTTATCGTGACAATGCAAACCCCGGAACAACACCTCGTTGCCCGCGAACAACTCCGCCAAGGTGTCCAGAAACAGGCTCTTCCCAACGCGGCGCGGGCGGGAGAGGAAGTAGGCGGTGCCTTCCTCGATCATTTTCAGGGCGAAGGCGGTCTTATCGACGTAGTAGTAATCCGCTTCGCGCATCTTGACGAAGGTCTGGATGCCGATGGGAAGTTTCTTGCGGGTCATGGCGTGCGCTCTTGACAAATCATGCACGAGATTATAGCGCAGGGATTGCCAATCCCTCCGGGGGCGAAGACTGTGCTGGAAGTGATTGGCTTCGAGCGTGACGCGCTGAGCGTCCCGAAGGGACGTGATTTCGATAACCCCCGGCGTCAGCCGGGGGGCGCGTATGACGCCAAGACCATGTAGCCCCAACGGGGCGTTACGTCGTATAGCATAGGCACATGAGTTTCCGACAGATCCGATCCGCGAGCTTTAATTTTGCCCCAGGGTCTGTCATCCATTTGCAAAAAACCCGTCTTCTGTGAAAATGAGGGTTCATCTTCACAGAAGGAGTCTCAAATGCCTGTACTTCCTTTCATTGCCGGATTGGCCGTTGGCGTGGCCGTGGTCAAGCTGTATCGGGACGAGCGATTCCGCGCCAACCTGCGGGAGACCGGACAACGCCTGCGACAGGGCGGTGGGGTCGCGGAGGAAAAGTTGCGGCATGCGGCCATTTCCGGCCTGGACGCGCTTTCCGGATCGTCGGCCCGCCTGCGCGAACGCCTGAGCAAGGCGGAAATTTCCCTGCGCACGGAAGCCGAAGAGGCGGAAAAAAAGGATGCGCCAGATGTAAAACAACCCGTGAAAAACAACGCGCGCCGGACGGGCGGGCGGAAAAAACCCGCTTGAGGATGAGGCGATGAAAAAGAAGAAGAAACAAAAGAAAACACCGCCGATCTTCACCCTGCGGGGAATGGCGAATGATTTTACCCGCGGCTTCGTGAGCTATGCCGCCGTGGAAGCGGCGATAGGTTCTCCGGCTTTGCCGGCATTCGATGCCGATCTGCTGCGCCATTCGACCCTGGCCGGGGCGGCGCTGGTGGCGGGTGTCGCGGCGGGCAAGGCGGTGGAGCGCGGCAATTACCTGACCGCCCTGGCGACGGCGGCGGGCGGCGTGCTCGGCGTTTATGTCCTGCAAAATGCCCTGCGGCAAAAATATTCATCCACAACAAAGAACGTGACAGATTTATCAGGAGGATTGCGTCATGGCCAAGAAGCGTAAAAAACTGAAAAAGGCAAAGCAGTTTGCCCAGGTTTTCAACAATGCCCAGCCGGGAAGCTCCTTTGCTTCCCTGGGCAATCTTTTGCCGAAGAAGAAGCGCGACCAGTTCCTGCTGGGTCTCGCGCTGGGCGCGGGCGCAACCTGGCTGTTGAGCAACGAGGAGGTGCGCGGACGCCTGATGCGCGCGGGCGCCCAGTTCTATTCCGGCTTGCTGGGCGGCTTCGAGGAGATCAAGGAGCAGTTTGCCGATATCCAGGCGGAAATGGGCGCCGGCCTGGATGCCCAGCAATAATCCTTGCATGCGGCCCCTGTTTGCCGCGCTGGAGCTTATCCACGCAACCGGAGGGCGGGCGCGCTTTCGCTACCGCCTGTCTTTCCATCTTCCCCCGGAAGGCTACGCGACGTTGCTGGCGAGCTTGCGCGGCCTGCCGGGCGTGGGTTCGGCGCGGATCAACGCCAGGGCGCGCGCCATCGTGCTGGAGTTCGACCCGCGGGCAACGAATCCCGCCTCGCTCGCCGCGGCGATCGGGGCCTTGCCGGCAACTTCCGGGGCGTCCGGCAAGCTGGTGAATATGACCGGGAAAACGACGCCGGATGACGCGCGCAAGGTTTTCCTCGGCTTCTTCGCCCTCGTCGCTTCCGGCAGCCTGCCGCAGGGATTGCGCCTGCCGCTCGCGCTGGTCGCCGCCCTCCCCCTGGGCAAGGAGGCGGTGGAGGATTTCCGCGAACAGGGGATGACCTCGCATGTGCTGGAGGCCGTGGCGGTGTCGATTTCCCTCGCCCGGCAGGATTACACGGCGGCCAATACCACGACCTTCATGCTCGCCCTGGGCGAATACCTGGAAAATTCCATCGCCCGCCGCTCCGACGATCTCCTGAAACATCTGTTGCGTCCCGGTAACGATGAGGTCTGGGTATTGCGGGACGGCGTGGAGCAGGCCATTCCCGTCGACGCGGTGGTGGTCGGCGATCACGTGATCGTCGGCTCGGGCGACATCGTTCCGGTGGATGGCACGGTGCTTTCCGGCGAGGCGACGATCAGCGAGGCCGCCATGACCGGCGAGAGCGTGCCGGTGCGCAAGGAACGCGGCATGCGCGCCCTTTCCGGCACCGTGATGGAGGAAGGACGCCTCATCATCTATGCCGAACAGGTCGGCTCGGCGACCACCGTGGCCCGCATCGCCGACTACATCGAGCGTTCCCTCACCGCGAAAAGCGCCGCCCAGGTCAATGCCGCGACGCTGGCGGATCGCCTCGTTCCCGGCGTGCTGAAGCTGGCCGGGCTTTCCTGGTTCCTTTCCGGCGGCGACTGGCGGCGCGCCGCCGCCGTCCTGCAGGCGGATTATTCCTGCGCGCTCAAGCTCGCCATCCCCGTCGCCTTCAAGTCCGCCATGTACGGCGCGGGGCGCGAAAACATCCTGATCAAGGGCGCGGACGCGCTGGAGCGGCTTGCCGAGGCCGATACCTTCATCTTCGACAAGACCGGCACCCTGACCTCCGGCGACCTGGAAGTCACCGACGCCATCACCTTCGACAAATCCCGCTCGCCGCAGGAACTCATCTGGCTTGCCGCCTCCGTCGAGGAACACTATTTCCATCCGCTCGCGGCGGCGGTCGTCTCCGCCGCGCGCGCCACGGAAGGACGCCATTTCACCCATACGGAAGTCGAATTCGTCGTCGCCCACGGCGTCGCCAGCGTCATCGACGGCAAGCGCATCGTCGTCGGTTCGCGCCACTTCGCCGAACAGCACGAAGGCATCTCCACCGCGGCGCACGCGCAGACGATCAACCGCCTTTACGAAGAAGGCAAGACCCTGCTCTACATCGGCTACGGCGGCAAGCTCCTCGGCCTGATCGCCCTGCAGGATCACCTGCGCGAGAAAACCCGCGCCACCATCGCGCGCCTGCGCGAACTCGGCGCCGCCCGCATCCTGATGCTCACCGGCGACCACCGGAGCCGCGCCACGGAACTTGCCCGGCACCTGGGCCTGGACGGCTTCCACGCCGAACTCCTGCCGGAAGAAAAAGCCGCCATCGTCGAACGATTGAAAAACGAGGGCGCGAAAATCGCCTTCGTCGGCGACGGCATCAACGACGCGCCCGCCCTCGCCAACGCCCACGTCGGCATCGCCATGCAGAAAGGCGCGGACGTCGCCCGGCTGACCGCCGACATCGCCCTCCTCGAAGACGACATCGAATGCGTCGCCAAGGCGAAGGCCATTGCCAATGCCGCCCTCCGCCGCATCGCCGCCAACTACAGGCTGACCCTGGGCCTCAACACCGCCATCCTGGGCAGCGCCGCCCTCGGCCTGCTCTCTCCCGTCGCCACCTCCCTCCTGCACAACGGCAGCACCCTCGCCATCCTGATGAACGCCCTCCGGCCAACGAAAAGCGCCAGCAAGGCCAGGCGATAGTTTTTCTTTACCTCGTCTTGCTTTTCCTTCAATGTCTTCTGACATTAAAATGGTTACATGCTGAAAAGAATCAACGTCACCCACGTCAAGACCGGAATGTACATCCATGAGTTCTGCGGCTCCTGGCTGAACCATCCATTCTGGCGCACCCAGTTCCTCCTTTCCGACCCGGAGGACCTGCGCCTCATCCGGGAAAGCGCCGTGCGGGAAGTCTGGATCGACACCGAGCGCGGGCTGGATGTCGGCGCCAAGGAAACCGTGGAAGCCGCGCAGAGCATTCCCGTTCCCCCGCCCTCGCAAGACCCGGAGAGCAAGCCAGCCTCCATGCGCGAGGAAATGGCGCGCGCCGCGAAAATTTGCGACAAGGCGCGCCAATCGGTGACTTCCATGTTCCAGGAAGCTCGCATGGGCAAGGCCGTCGATCCCAGCCAGAGCATGACCCTGGTGAGCGACATTTCCCAGTCCATGGCGCGCAATCCCGGCGCGCTGGTGAGCCTGGCGCGCCTGAAGACCGCCGACAACTACACCTATATGCACTCCGTCGCGGTGAGCGCCCTGATGATGGCGCTCGCCCGGCAGATGCAGTTCAGCGAGGAGGACGTGCGCGACATCGGCCTGGCCGGGCTGATCCACGACATCGGCAAGATGCAGGTGCCGCTGGAAATCCTGAACAAGAACGGCAAGCTCACCGATGAGGAATTCACCATCATGAAATCGCACCCGATGAAGGGGTACGAAATCCTGAAGCAGAGCGGCACCGTCTCCGAGCGCGTCATGGACGTCTGCCTGTCGCACCACGAAAAGCTGGACGGCAGCGGCTATCCCAACCGGATCGCCGAGAAGAAAATCTCGCCCTTCGCCCGCATGGGCGCGATCTGCGACGTCTATGACGCCATCACCTCCGTGCGGCCCTACAAGAATGGCTGGGATCCCGCGGAATCGCTGCACAAGATGTCCGAATGGACCGGCCACCTCGACATGTACCTGTTCCGCGCCTTCGTGAAGAGCCTGGGCATCTACCCGGTCGGCTCCCTCGTGCGCCTCAATTCCGGCCGCATGGGCGTGGTGATCGAGCAGAGCCAGAAATCGTTGCTGACCCCCAAGCTGCGGGTCTTCTTCTCAACCCGCTCGAAAGCCCGCATCCAGCCGGAAATCGTCGATCTTTCCCGCCCCAACTGCCCGGAAAAGATCGTCGCGCGCGAAGAACCGGAAAACTGGAACTTTTCCGACCTGGATCATCTGTGGGCAATCCCGGCCTGAACATGTCCGCCATTTCCCCGCTCACATCCCCGGCAACCTTCTCTTCCACCACCTTCCCCGCGCTCGACATCCTGCAAAACACTTTCGGCTACCCGGCGTTCCGCGGGCGGCAGGCGGAGATCATCGAACATGTGGCGAACGGCGGCGACGCGCTGGTGCTGATGCCCACCGGCGGCGGCAAGTCGCTCTGCTACCAGATTCCGGCCCTGTTGCGCCGGGGCGTCGCGGTGGTCGTCTCGCCCCTCATCGCGCTCATGCAGGATCAGGTCGAAGCGCTCACCCAACTGGGCATCCGCGCCGCCTTCCTGAATTCCACCGTCGCCTTCGCCAACGTCCGCGAAACCGAGCGGCGGCTTTTCGCCGGCGAACTCGATCTCCTCTACGTCGCCCCGGAACGCCTGATGACCGACCGTTTCCTCGCCCTCCTGGACGGCCTGGCCGAAGGCGGGCGACTGGCGCTCTTCGCCATCGACGAAGCGCACTGCGTCTCGCAATGGGGACACGACTTCCGCCCGGAATACCTGCAACTCTCCGCCCTGCACGAACGGCATCCGCGGGTGCCGCGCGTCGCGCTCACCGCCACCGCGGACGACGCGACGAGGAAGGAAATGGTCGAACGCCTGGGCTTGACCCAGGCGCGGATTTTCATCTCCAGCTTCGACCGTCCCAACATCCGCTACACGGTGGTGGAAAAAAACCACCCCAAGCGGCAACTGCTGGAATTCCTCTCCGAACACCGGAACGAAGCCGGGATCGTCTACTGCATCTCGCGCAAGAAGGTCGACGAACTCGCGGCCTGGCTGAGCGCCCAGGGCCACCCGGCGCTCCCCTACCACGCCGGCATGGAAACGGAAGAACGCGCCAGGAACCAGCGCCGCTTCCTGCGCGAAGACGGCCTCGTCATGGTCGCCACCATCGCCTTCGGCATGGGCATCGACAAACCCGACGTGCGCTTCGTCGCCCACCTCGACCTGCCCAAGAGCCTGGAAGCCTACTACCAGGAAACCGGCCGCGCCGGGCGCGACGGGGAACCGGCGGAAGCCTGGATGACCTACGGCTTGCAGGACGTCGCCCTGCAACGCGCGCGCATCGAGGAATCCACGGCGGACGAAGCGCAGAAGCGCCTGGAAAACCAGAAACTGAACGCCCTCCTGGGCTACGCGGAATCCGCCCGCTGCCGCCGGGTCGTGCTCCTGAACTATTTCGGCGAAACCAGCGAACCCTGCGGCAATTGCGACGCCTGCCTCGCTCCGCCGCAATGCTGGGACGGCACCATCGCCGCGCAGAAGGCCCTTTCCGCCGCCTATCGCACCGGGCAGCGCTTCGGCGCCAAGCACCTGATCGACGTCCTGCGCGGCAAGGAAAACCCGAAGACGCAGGCCTACCACCACCAGCGCCTGTCCACCTGGGGCATCGGCAAGGACCTGGAAGAAGCCGAATGGCGCTCGATCTTCCGGCAACTGGTCGCCGCCGGCTTCCTGCACGCCGACATGAACGAATACGGCGCGCTGAAACTGACCGAGCTGGCGCGCCCGGTGCTGAAAGGCGAACAAAGGATAGAACTGCGCCGCATCGCCCGCAAGGCCCCCTCCGCGCGCTCCGAGCGGAAACAGACGCTACTCGCCGATCTCGCGCCGGAAGCTCAGAAACGCTTCGAACGCCTGCGCCAATGGCGCTTCCAGATGGCGCGCGAACAGGGCGTGCCCGCCTACGTCATCCTGATCGACCGCACCCTGAAGGAAATCGCCAGCGCCACCCCCGCCCGCCTCGAAGACCTCTCCCGCATCTCCGGCATGGGCAAGGCCAAGATGGAACGCTACGGAGAAACGATCCTGCGGATCATCCAGGAGATGGATTAGAGCGCCGAAGCCCGTGGCAATCCTTTACGCTTCAATTTTTTGATTTCGGCGAGGAACCCCGGCGTCAGTTCCGCGATCAAGGTTTCGATGTTGCGCGCTTGATGCTGGATGGTCAGCACCGCGATGCCCTGCGGGATGAGGTCGTAGATGATGAAATGACGCTGGGCCGGGATCATCAGGAAAGGGATGGCGCGATGCTGACGCAAGCGGCCCCTTTCTGGATTCGCCGACGCTTTCCGCAAGGCGGCGTAGAGATCGGCGATATAACGATCGGCGACATCCTCTCCCCATTCACGGCATGATCGCGCATGAATCGAGCGCAGGTCGATGGCGGCCCGGCGCGTCAGGAAAAAGCGCGCGGCAGATTCCGTCATTGCCAGCCGCTGGCTTCTTCCTGGTCGAGCAAGGCCATATCGGCCTTGAAGTCGCCGCTCGACTCGAACACACGACCTGCGGCCAGGTCGCGACAGCCGGTAAGGATGGCATCCTGCACGAACTGGCTCCCGCGCCGCTCCATGTCGCGGCGGATCAGGTCGCGCACGTATTCGCTGGGGGTTTCGTAAAGACCCGCTTCGCCCACCATCCGGCCGACGAACTCGGCCAGAGGTTGGGACAGATGGGCATTGATGCGTTCGGACATGGGAACCTCACAGATGGAGATGGATTCGAGGCATCATTGTCGCACAACATCGACCATCTATCGCAATGATTGCCCTCATGGGGTGCAATCCAAAGTGGAGGGAAAGTCTTGCGCAATGACGGGGTGGGGGTGTGGCGTCGGTTTCGTAGGTTGGATAAGCCGAAGGCGCAATCCGACATTCCAACCGATGCGCAGCGTCGCAAATCAAACAACAGCGGAGCAAGCGCCGGTAATGAACAATTGTCGGATTGCGCCTGCGGCTTATCCAACCTACGTAACCTACCCAATCTACGAAATCGATGCGCCCGTTCCGGCAGGCTTCGCCGGCGCAATGGGTCCTCGCGGTACAATTCCAGCTTCCATTCGATTCATGAGCCTGCCATGTCGCGCAAGAA
>JAITDH010000021.1 GCA_031282665.1 Zoogloeaceae bacterium
AACTCCAGCGGTTCTTCCCGAAAACGGGAATATCCTTCGGCGTCCGTATAGAGGATGGTGCGGGACAGGGTGGCGGACATCATGCGTTTCCTTTGTTTTCCCGGCAAAGGAAGTTTGCCAGGGTGACGAAAAGTTCCGGCGGCACTTCTTCCGGGCGCATTTCCGGGGCGACGCCGAGCGCCGCCAGATCGTCCGCCGGGATGCATGCCTTCAGGCTGTTGCGCAACATCTTGCGGCGTTGCGAGAAGGCGGCGGAGACCACTTTTTCCAGGAGTCCGGGATCGGCGGCCTTCAGTTCGGCGGATGGCTTGGGAATCAGGCGGACCACGGCGGAATCCACCTTCGGCGCGGGGGAAAAACTTTCCGGCGGCACGTCGAGCAGCCAGGCGAGATGAAAGCGGTATTGCAGCATGACCGAAAGCCGGCCATAGGCGGGATTTCCCGCTTCCGCCACCATGCGTTCGACGACTTCCTTTTGCAGCATGAAATGCATATCCCGGATCTTGTCCGCGAAGCCGGCCAGGTGGAAAAGAAGCGGGGTCGAGATGTTGTAGGGCAGATTGCCGATCAGGCGCAATTTTTCACCCAAAGCGCCAAAATCGAACGCCAGCGCGTCGCCTTCGTGAACGATCAGTCCTTCGGGCGCGCGGGCGCGCAGGCGGGCGACCAGGTCGCGGTCGATTTCCACGACATGCAGCCGTCCGGCCCGTTCGAGGAGGGGGAAGGTGAGCGCTCCCAGGCCGGGGCCGATTTCCACCAGTGTGTCGTCCGGGACGGGGTCCAGCGTGGCGAGGATCGCGTGGATGACATTTTGCGCGACGAGGAAATTTTGCCCGAAGCGCTTGCGGGGCTGGTGGGCGGCGGTTTTTTCATGCACGGTTCATATTCCCCGCGACGGGTTCAGACGTTGAAACTCTCGCCGCAGCCGCACTGGTTCTTGATGTTGGGATTGTTGAAGCGGAATCCTTCGTTCAGGCCCTCGCGGCCGTAGTCCAGTTCGGTGCCGTCGAGGTAGGGCAGGCTCCGCGCGTCCACGAAAACCCTGACTCCGTGGCTTTCGTAGATTTCGTCGTCGTCTCCCGCCGCATCGACGAATTCGAGCTTGTAGGCCATGCCGGAGCAACCGCTGGTGCGCACGCCCAGGCGCAACCCCAGTCCCTTGCCGCGCTTGGCGAGGTAGTTGGCGACGTGCCGGGCCGCCTGTTCGGTCAATGTGACTGCCATGTCTGCCTCATTTGGAATGTTTTTGCTTGTAATCGGCCACCGCCGCCTTGATGGCGTCTTCGGCCAGGATGGAACAGTGGATCTTGACGGGCGGCAGGGCCAGTTCGTCGGCGATCTGGGTGTTCCTGATCGTCAGCGCCTCGTCCACCGTCTTGCCTTTCACCCATTCGGTGACGAGGCTGGAGGAGGCGATGGCCGATCCGCAGCCGTAGGTCTTGAAGCGGGCGTCTTCGATCACGCCGTTCTCGCCGACCTTGATCTGCAATTTCATGACGTCGCCGCAGGCCGGCGCGCCGACCATGCCGGTGCCGACCCCTTCTTCATCCTTGTCGAATCCGCCGACGTTGCGGGGGTTTTCGTAGTGGTCGATCACTTTGAGGCTGTAACTCATCTTCGTATTCCTTTCTCTTTCGTCATTCGCCTAATGCGCGGCCCATTGTACCGTGCCCAGGTCGACGCCTTCCTGCACCATTTCCCAGAGCGGGGACATTTCCCGCAGATGGCCGATTTTCTCGTGCAGCAAGCGGATGGCGTAGTCGATTTCTTCTTCCGTGGTGAAGCGCCCCAGAGTGAAGCGGATGGAACTGTGCGCCAGTTCGTCCTCGCGTCCCAGGGCGCGCAGCACGTAGGAAGGTTCCAGGCTCGCCGAGGTGCAGGCGGAGCCGGAGGATACCGCCAGATCCTTGATCGCCATCATCAGCGATTCGCCTTCCACATAGGCGAAGCTCACGTTGAGATTGTGCGGCGTCCGGTGTTCGAGATCGCCATTCACATAAACGGCCTCGATGTCGGCAAGCCCGGCGAGGAACCTGTCCCGCAGGCGGCCGACGCGCGCGTTTTCCGCCGCCATTTCCGCCTTCGCCAGCCGGAACGCCTCGCCCATGCCGACGATCTGGTGCGTGGGCAATGTGCCGGAACGGAAGCCGCGCTCATGCCCGCCGCCGTGCATCTGCGCCTCCAGCCGCACGCGGGGTTTCCGGCGCGCGTAGAGCGCGCCGATGCCCTTGGGGCCATAGGTCTTGTGCGCGGAAAAGCTCATGAGATCGACGTTCAGGGCGGAAAGGTCGATATCCACCTTGCCGGTGGCCTGCGCCGCGTCGACGTGCAGGAGAATCCCGCGCGCGCGGCACAGATCGCCTATCTCGGCAATCGGCTGGATGACGCCGATTTCGTTATTCACCAGCATCACCGAAACCAGCGCGGTATCGTCTTGCAGCGCCGCCTGGAACGCCGCCAGGTCGATCAGGCCATTTTGTTGCACTTCCAGATAGGTGACGCGAAACCCCTGGCGCTCCAGGTCGCGCAGGGTGTCGAGCACCGCCTTGTGCTCGGTCCTGACGCTGATCAGGTGTTTGCCTTTCGTTTCGCTATAAAAGTGCGCCGCGCCCTTGATTGCCAGGTTGTCGGATTCCGTCGCGCCGGAAGTCCAGATGATTTCTTTCGGGTCGGCATGGACGAGCGCGGCGACTTCATTTCGGGCTTCTTCCACGGCGGCCTCCGCCGCCCAGCCGAAGCTGTGCGAGCGCGAGGCGGGGTTGCCGAAGCGTTCGCACAGGTAGGGCAGCATCTTTTCCGCCACCCGCGGGTCGACGGGCGTGGTTGCCGAATAATCCAGATAAATGGGTAGATGCATGTCGTATGGCTCCGTTGGTTTTGTCTTGTATTGGGCGGCGGCGGTTCAATTTCCCAGCGCCGTCAGGTTTGTAAGGTCGGCAAGCGCGGCCTGCAAGGCCAGCAGGAAGGCATCGATCTGTTCTTTTGTGGTGTCCGCGCCCAGGCTGACGCGCAGCGCCCCGCGCGCCTGTTCCTGGGGCACGCCCATCGCCAGGAGTACATGCGAGGGATTGGGATTGGCGCTGGAACAGGCCGCGCCGCTGGCGACCGCGAATCCGGCGCGATCCAGCCT
>JAITDH010000095.1 GCA_031282665.1 Zoogloeaceae bacterium
GACGACGCCCTGGTTTTTCAGCCCGGTCAGCAGGCGTTTCAATATCATGGCGTCGGCAATATCGGAAACATGGAATTCATCGAAACAAAGCAGACGAGTTTCCCGTCCGATTTTCTCCGCCGCCTTGAGCATGGGATCCGCTTCGCCGGCAAGGAGCGCCAATTCCTTGTGGATGTGTTGCATGAAAGCGTGGAAATGAAGGCGTTTTTTGCGCCGGTAGGGAACGGCGGCAAAAAAACAATCCATCAGGAAACTTTTCCCCCGCCCAACCCCGCCCCAGAAATAAATGCCGCGAGGCGGCACAGGGCGGGTCAGCAGACGTTTCACCCTATTGCTGCGCGCCACCGTTAAATGCAGCAGTTCCGTATATAAACGTTGCAGGCTTTCCGCCGCCGCCCACTGTGCAGAATCGGCCCGGAACCCATGTTCGGCCAATTTTTTCTCATAGATTTCCAACATTCCCCTTGCGGGAACCTGTAATTTGCGATGGGGCATTTCAGTCGAGGCTAAAGGAAAGGGCGAAGTTTAGCGGCGGCAGTGGCATTTTGGCGAGAAAATCCTTTTTCAACCCTTGGTCATAAAGTGAGCGGATTGCCGCTCCATCGTCCTGCGGCGTCCAACTCCGCGCGCCCTTTCTTTTCGTAATAGACGCCTTCGGTGTACAACAGCGGCTCGCGCGGGGCAATGCCTCGCGGCGGCAACCGGGTACCGTCGCTTCGAGTTTGGCCATCAGTTTTTGCACATTTACACGGTCACAGGCGGCGTAGCGGTTTTCCATGTCAAGCAGGATTTCATAATCCTCCGGGCCAAGATCCGGAAAATATTTCGCAGCATCGAGTGCTTCGTGCTGGACTGTCCTGTCCTGCATCAAGCGCCGTAACAATTTCCCGGTCGGATGATCCTCGAAGTGACCATGGGGGCGTTGTTCCAGCTTCGTGGCAGCCTCGATCCGCACGGCCTCGTCGGAACTGGCCAGGGCGTTGAACAGGGCAATATCGGCTTTCAGCATGATGGATTGGCGCAAAAAGATATGGATGGAATCCAGAGTATAGCCCGCCTGCCCCGGGAAACGGGTCAACCCAAAATGGAGCAACCGAACACGGTCGTTCCGCTTTGAATCACCCTTTTGATTCTGACTTGTTGTTGCGTTGTGTCCAGCCTGCGGGTAGAATCGCCGCCTTTCGTCTTTATGCAAGATATTCGATGGGCAGAGACTGTCCGACTGGAAGGGGGTGATTTTTAGTGCCAAGTATTCGCGTCAAGGAAAACGAACCTTTCGAGGTGGCGATTCGCCGCTTCAAGCGCGCGGTTGAAAAAACCGGCTTGCTGACCGAACTGCGCGCGCGCGAGTTTTATGAAAAACCGACCGCCGAACGCAAACGCAAGGCTGCTGCCGCTGTCAAGCGGCATCACAAGCGTCTTCGCGGGATGACCCTGCCGCCAAAACTGTACTGATCCGCCCGATCATGCACAGTGGCGAAAAAGCCGTCGGTCCTCGGGCTGGCGGCTTTCTGTTTTTGTATTGGAGGAAATCATGAGTCTGAAAGCGCGTATCACCGAAGACATGAAGACCGCTCTCAAATCCAGGGAAACCGTGCGTTTGGGAGCGATTCGCCTGTTGCTGGCCGCGATCAAGCAAAAGGAAGTGGATGAGCGCATCGAGGTGGACGACACGCTCGTCGTGGCGATCATCGAAAAAATGGCCCGGCAGAGGAAGGAAAGCCTGAGTCAATTCGAGGCGGCGGGGCGCGAGGATCTGGCCGGGCGCGAACGCGAGGAACTGGCGATACTGGAAGCCTATCTGCCGGAAAAAATGGGCGAGGCGGAAATCCTGGCCCTCATCGACGCCGCCATCGCCACGACAGGCGCAAGACAGCCGGCCGACATGGGCAAATTGATGGGCGTCCTGAAGCCGCGGCTGGCGGGCAAGGCGGACATGGCCCTGGTGTCAAGGCTGGTGAAGTCGCGCCTGGCCCAGCATGATTCCTGAATCCTTCATCCAGGATTTATTGACACGGGTCGATATCGTCGACCTGATCGACCGTTATGTGCATCTGAAAAAGGCGGGGGCGAATTATGCCGCCTGCTGTCCTTTCCATAGCGAGAAAACGCCGTCTTTCACGGTCAGCCCTAGCAAGCAGTTCTATCATTGCTTCGGTTGCGGCGCGCATGGCACGGCCATCGGTTTTTTGATGGAATATCAAGGACTTGGATTCGTCGAGGCGGTCAAGGAATTGGCCGCATCGGTGGGCATGCAGGTGCCGGATGAACGGCAATGGAACGCCAGCGAGGAGAAAAGGGAGAATCTGCATGGTCTGCACGAGATCATGGCGCGGGCGCGGAATTTCTACAAGGAAGCCTTGAAAAAAAACGAGAAGGCCATCGAGTACCTGAAAAGACGGGGATTGAGCGGGGAGGTGGCTGCCCGTTTCGGCGTGGGTTATGCGCCGGACGGCTGGCAGAATCTGAAAGCGGCATTTTCCGATTACGACGCGCCGGGCCTCCTGGCGGCGGGACTGGTTTTGGAAAATGAGGCGTGCCGGCGCTATGACCGCTTCCGCGACCGGATCATGTTTCCCATCATCAGCGCCAAGGGCGAGGTCATCGGCTTCGGCGGGCGCGTTCTCGACCAGGGTGAGCCGAAATACCTGAATTCCCCGGAAACGCCGCTTTTCGAAAAAGGGCGCGAACTTTTCGGCCTGCCCCAGGCGCGGCAGGCGTTGCGGGAGGAAAACTGCGCCATCGTGGTGGAAGGTTATATGGATGTGGTGGCGCTTGCCCAGCATGGAGTCGGCAACGCCGTGGCGACACTGGGCACAGCGACGACGACGGCGCATGTGCAGAAACTCCTGCGCCAGGTGGACAAGATCGTTTTCTGTTTCGACGGCGATGCCGCCGGGAAAAAGGCCGCCTGGCGGGCGCTGGAAAATACGCTGGAGTCGCTCTCCGACCAGAAGAGCATCGGCTTTGTCTTCCTGCCCGCGCAGGAGGACCCGGACAGTTTCATCCGCAAGGAAGGAAAAGCCGCTTTTTCGCGCCTGATTGCCCAGGCCACGCCCCTTTCCGATTTTCTCCTGCGCGAATTGGGCCGGCATTGCGATCTGTCCAGCGCCGAGGGACGGGCGCGCCTGGTAGCCGACGCGAAGCCTTTGCTGCTGCGCCTCTCCCCGCCGATGCTGCGTTTGCAACTGGTCAAGCGACTGGCGGAGGAAAGCGGGTTTTCGCAGTCGGAAATCGAGCGCCTGTGCGGCATTCGCAGTTATGCGCCGCCCGCGCCGCCCAAGCCGAAACGTCCGGCGCCCTCGCTGGCGCGCTCCCTGCTGCGCCTGGTCCTGCAACGGCCCGCGCTGGCCGGGCGCATTCCGCTCGCCCAGTTGCCGCAGTGCGTGGAACGCGGCATGCTCGCGGCGATTGCCGATACGCTCGCGGAATTGCCCTCCGATCCCGGTTATGCGCAATTGCGCGAGCACATGCGCGGACATCCGCAGGAAAAGGAAATGGACGAGCTGGCGGGAGAGGTCATGGGCCTGCAACTGGAAGAGGCGGATGTGGAACGGGAATTTTCCGCCGCCCTGCAACGTTTGCAGGCGGATGAACGCCAGGCGGAATTCGCCGGATTGCAGGAAAAGGCGAGACTGTTCGGCGTGGCTGGACTGAGCGCCGATGAAAAACAACGGTATGTGGAACTTTTGTCCGCCAGAAGCAAATCTGTACTATAATACGAGGTTTTCGCTTTCATGTGAAACATATTGTCATGGCTAAAGGCAAAATCGAGGAAACCACGAAGAAAGCAACCGGCGCGAAACCCCGCGCTTCCGCAAAGAAGACGGGCGTTGCTGCAAACGATGCCACGAGCGCTACGGTAGAAGCGGGAAAGCCGGAGAAAGCATCGGCGCCAAGGGCACCCAAGGCCCCCGGGGAGGCCAGCAAGGAAATGGCGAAATCCGCAAAGCCTGCAAAGC
>JAITDH010000123.1 GCA_031282665.1 Zoogloeaceae bacterium
ACCACTCCCGAAAAGCTGGAGTTCATGAAGTACGACCCCAAGGCGAGGAAGCATGTGCTCTACAAGGAAATCAAGCTGAAATAACCCGCTTTTCGCGGAACAAAAACGGCCTGCACCTCGCGGTGCGGGCCGTTTTTTTACCCGGAATTTGCCCGAAAACCTGGATTCGTCGGTTTTTTACAAGAATTTTGCGGAGAGCGCAAAAAAATCTGGCCTTCCTATATGAAATCATGTATCTTCGCGTTCCTATATGAAAAACCAGATCCTGACCATCCAATTGCAGGTCACTGCGGAAGAACGCGCCCGGCTCGTTGCCTTGCAGCAGGCGTTCGCGGATATCTGCAATGCCCTGGTGCCCGTCGTGCGGCAGAATCGTTGCTGGAACCGGGTGGGCTTGCATCACCTGACTTACCACACCCTGCGCGCGCGCTTTCCCCGCATGGGCTCGCAGATGGTCTGCAATGCGATCTACTCGGTGTCGCGCGCCTATCGCATGGTGCCGAAGCATCCGGATGTTCCCTTGCCGCAGCTCAAGTTCCTGCCGGATACACCGGTGTTTTTCGACCGGCATACGGTGAGCATCAAGGATGGGCAGCTTTCCATGTATACCCTGGATGGGCGCGTCCGTTTCGGTTTTGCGATGTCGGAGAAGGTCCTGGACGTTTTTTCCACAGGGCGCCTGCGCGAAATCGTGCTTTATTGCCGCCACGACGCGTTTTCCCTTTCCTTCTGCCTGCAGGACGCGGAGGAGGCGGCGAAAGCGTGGGGCAGCGAGGGCGGCGAGTTGCCCGAATATATCGTGCTGTTGCCTGAACAGGACGGAGACGCCGGAGTGCCGGAAGAGGTTTCCGTGCCCCTGGAGGCGTGATTCATCGTGAATGACAAGAAAGAACCATCATGAGTGACGAGAAGAATATTTCCGAAGTCAGAAAGGCCCTGCGGACGCAAAAACCCCAGTTCGTGCGGGCCATCGTGTTCAGCGTGGTGATCGGCGCCTTGATGCTGGCGCCTTCCTTCTACATGCTGGAAGTCTATGGCCGGGTGGTCAACAGCCGCAGCGTGACGACGCTCGTCATGTTGACGCTTTTGCTCGCGCTGGCCTATTTCGTCCTGGAATTCCTGCAATGGGCGCGCATGGGCGTCTTGCGGCGCGCGGCCGAAGGTTTCGACAAGATACTCGGCAACCGTGTCTATGAGGCGGTTTTCTGCGCCAACCTTTCCGGCGAGCGCGGGCTGGCTTTCCGGGGGCTGCGGGATTTTTCCGGGGTGCGGGATTTCGTCGGCAGCGCGCAGGCCACCGCCCTGATGGACGTGCCCATGGCGCTTCTCCTCGTCGGCGTCATTTTCTGGATCGACACCACCCTGGGCTGGTTCAGCCTGGTGAGCGCCTGCATCCAGTGCCTCATCACCTTCCTCAACAAACAGGCTTCCGGTACGGCGCTGGGAAAATCCAGCGGCGCGAACGCGCAGGCGCAGAATTTCATCCAGGCTTCCCTGCGGAATGGCGAGGTGGTGCAGGCGATGGGGATGACCGAGGGATTGCGGCAGCGCTGGCTCGCCATGCAGACGGACATGCTGCGCTTCCAGGCGGAAGCCTCCGACCGCGCCGGGGTATATGTCGCCCTTTCCAAATATGTGCAGATTCTTTCCGGCTCGCTCATCCTGGGCCTGGGCAGTTGGCTCGTCCTGAAGGGGGTGTTCATCGGGGATGTCGGGCTGGTGCTGATGGCCTCGATCATCGCCGGACGGGCGCTGGCGCCGCTGGTGCAGGTGATCGCCGGCTGGCGCAACGTGGTGAACGCGCGGGAATCGCTGGGACGGCTGGAAATCCTGCTGGCGAGGATTCCGGCGCGTCCGGCGGGGCTGCCGCTGCCGCCGCCGCAGGGCGTGTTGCAGGTGGAGCAGATTTCCGCCGCCGCGCCGGGCACGAGCGAAATGATCCTGAAGAATATTGCCTTTGCCGTCCCGCCGGGCAAGATACTGGCAATCGCCGGTCCCTCGGCTTCCGGCAAGACGAGCCTCACGCATCTGCTGGTGGGCGTCTGGCCTTGCGCGAGCGGCAAGGTGCGCCTGGACGGCGTGGACGTGCATGCCTGGAACAAGCGGGAACTGGGGGCGCACATAGGTTTCCTGCCGCAGAACGTCGCGCTGTTCGAAGGCACGATCGCGGAAAACATCGCCCGCTTCGGCGAGCTCGATGAAGCGAAGATCGAAGCGGCGGCCAGGCTGACCGGCCTGCACGAGCACATCCTTTCCCTGCCGGACGGCTACGGCACGGACATCGGCACGGAAGGCGCGATCCTGTCCGGCGGCATGCGCCAGCGCGTGGGCCTGGCCCGCGCCATCTACGGCAATCCCCGGCTGGTGGTGCTCGACGAGCCGAACGCCAACCTGGACGACGCCGGAGAAGCCGCCCTGATTTCCACCTTGCAGGCCCTGCGCGCCGCCGGGACGACCGTGGTGGTGGTGACGCACCGCACGAGCCTGCTCGGCGTGGCGGACCTGATGCTCGTGCTGATGGAGGGCGAAGCGAAGCTCTTCGGCCCCCGCAACGACGTGCTGGCCGCCCTGCAAAGACCGCCGCAACCGCCCGCTCCCGCCGCGCCGGCCGCCAGGCCACCCCAATCTCCCGCGCCGGTCTCTCCCGCGCCGGTCGCCATGCGGGCCTGATCCCTTCCGCTTCAACGAACAAGGAATTTCGATCCAATGAATTCGCGCAACCGTTTCCAGCATCTGACCGCCGCCTGGCGGCAACAGGCCGCGGCGCTTCATGCCCTGACGCAAAGAAGCGAACTGAGCCGCTTCCTGTGGTCGTTCCGGCGCGAATTTTCCTACGCCTTCTGTTTCACGGCCCTGATCAACATCCTGATGCTCACGCCGACGCTCTACATGTTGCAGATCTTCGACCGCGTGATGGTGAGCCAGAGCGAATTCACCCTTTACGCGGTGACGCTGATGCTGGCCTTTTTCATGGGTGTCATGAGCTTTTCCGAATGGGTGCGCGGGCGGCTCCTGGTGCGTCTGGGGGTGCGTCTCGACATGCGCCTGAACCCGCGGGTCTTCGCCACCGCCTTCGAAATGCAGAACCAGGGGCGGGACAAGGAAGCCCGGCAGCTTTTCAGCGATCTTTCCCGCGTCCGCCAGTTCCTCACCGGCGCCGGGCTGTTCGCCATCCTGGACGCGCCGTGGACGCCGATCTACATCCTCGTCCTGTTTTTCCTGCACCCCTTTCTGGGGATACTGTCGATCGTCTTTTGCCTCATCCTGGTCTTCCTCGCCTACCTGTCCAGCTTGGTCATGAAGGAACCGCTGGAAGAAGCCGGGGAAGCCGCGCAGAAGGAATCCATCTACCTGGACGGCAAGCTCCGGCACGCGGCGGTGGTCGAATCCATGGGAATGCTCGGTGACATGCAGAACGCCTGGATGCGGCGGCACAAGACCGCCATGGAGAAGGGACGCCGGGGACTGGACGCGCAGGTGCGGATGCTCTCGATCACCCGTTTCACGCGCTTTTTCCAGCAATCGCTTTCCCTCGGCGCGGGCGCGCTCCTGGCGATCTTCGGGGAAATTTCCCCCGGCGCGATGATTGCCGCCAATGCCCTGATGGGACGCGCCACGCACCCGGTCGACGCCCTGATGAACGCCTGGAAAAGCCTCCTGGAAGCGAAAAAATCCTACCTCGCCCTGGAAACGGCGCTGGAAGCGCATCCGCTGCGGGAAGCCGTTTCGGTCGCCGGCCAGACGCCCGGCGCGGAGATCATCTTCGAAAACGTGACCGCCACGGCGGAGCACCGCGCCGCGCCGATCCTGGAAGGGGTTTCCTTTTCCCTGCCGCCCGGTTCGGCGCTGGGCATCATGGGGCCTTCCGGCTCCGGCAAATCCACCCTGGCCCGGGTGATGCTCGGCATCTGGCCGAATGTCGAGGGCAAGGTACTGTACGAAGGGCTTTCCATCCGCGAACAGGATCGCGTCGCGCTGGGCGCGGAACTGGGCTACCTGCCGCAGGACGTGGAGCTTTTCAACGGCACCATCGCCGACAACATCGCCCGCTTCGGCGAGGTCGATCCGGGCAAGGTCGTCGCCGCCTGCCAGCAGGCGGGCGTGCACGAAATGATCCTGCATTTTCCCAAGGGCTACGACACCGAGATCGGCGATGGCGGACGTTTCCTTTCCGGCGGCCAGCGCCAGCGCATCGGCCTGGCGCGCGCGCTCTACGGCGCTCCTCGGCTGGTGGTGCTGGACGAACCGAACGCCAACCTGGACGATGCCGGCGACCGCGCGCTCTTCCAGGCGGTGATGACCCTGAAACAGCAGGGCGTGACGATCGTCCTCATCACGCATCGTCCGCAGGTCATGACCGCCATGGATTTCGTGCTCCTGCTCGAAAACGGCAGGATCGCCCGTTTCGGCAAGCCCCAGTTCGGCGGAGAAAAACCCGCTCCAGGTGGTGCCCCCATACCTCCAATGCCCGCTCCCGCGCCGATGCCGGCCTGATGGCGAACATTTTGTTTATCGAACCTGTTTGAAGAAGGAAGTGGATTCATGTCATTTCGCGATTTTCTGGACAACGGCATCCGTGCCGTCGTCGATTTCCTGAAACCTCGTCCGGTGGAAAAAGCGCCGGAAGAGGAAAACAAGGACGGCCTGCCTACCGACACGCGCACCCCGGCCCGCCTGGGATTCTGGGTACTCGGCGTGGGGTTCGGCGGATTCCTGCTCTGGGCGGCCTTCGCCCCCCTGAACGAAGGGGTGCCGACCTCCGGCATGGTGACGATCGACACCAAGCGCAAGGCCGTCCAGCATCTTTCCGGCGGCATCGTGAAGGCCGTGCATGTCAAGGAAGGGCAGTTCGTGAGCGCGGGCGATCCGTTGATCGACCTGGACGCCGCCACGACCCAGGCCAACTTCGAAAGCGCCCGTCTCCGCTATTACACCCTGCAAGCCATGGAAGACCGCCTGATTGCCGAACAGGGCGGGAAAAAGGAAATCGTCTTCCATCCCGACCTCATCGCCGCCCGGCAGGCAGACCTGCTCGTCGACAGCATGCTGAAGAACCAGGAAGGACTTTTCCTTTCCCGGCGCATGTCGCTGGAAGCCGAAATCAGCGCCATGCAAGAATCCATCCGCGGCTACACGGCCTCCATCACGGGCTACGAGGGTCTCCTGGAGGCGCGCCGTTCGCAGCTCGCCCTCCTGAAGGAAGAATCCGAAGGACTGCGCGGGCTGGTGGCGGAAGGCTATGCGCCGAAGAACGACCTGCTCGCGCTGGAACGCTCGAAGGCGGAAACCATGGGTTCCATCGCCGACCTGCAGGGCAATATCGAACGGGCGCACCGCGCCTCGTCGGAAATGCGGCTGCGGATCATCCAGCGCCAGCAGGACTTTCGCAAGGAAGTCGACACCCAACTGGCGGAAGTCCGCAGCCAGGCGCAGGCCGAACAGGAGCGCTTCCAGGCGCTGAAGGACGACCTCCAGCGCACCGTCATCCGCGCCCCCGCCGAGGGACAGGTGGTCGGGCTGGCGGCGCAGACCGTGGGCGGCGTGATCGGGCCGGGGCAGAAAATCATGGACATCGTGCCGCAAAACGAAACCCTGCTGCTCGAAACCCAGGTCCCGCCGCACCTCATCGATCGCGTGCAACCCGGACGCAAGACGGACGTGCGCTTTTCCGCCTTTGCCCACAGTCCGCAACTCGTCGTGCCGGGCAAGGTGGAATCCGTTTCCAGCGACCTGCTCACGCACGAGCAGAGCGGCATGAGCTATTACCTGGCGCGGGTTTCCGTCACCGAAGAAGGGATGAAAATCCTCGGCAACCGCCAGATGCAGGCCGGCATGCCGGCGGAGGTCATCATCATCACCGGCGAACGCTCGATGCTCGTCTACCTCCTGCGCCCGCTCCTGAAACGTATTGCCGTCTCCATGAAGGAAGAATGATGACTCCCGCAAAACGAGCCGTGTTTGCCACCTCCGCCCTGTTCGCCGCCCTGTTTGCCGCGCCCGCGCCGGCGGACGACCTGCTCGTCCTCTACCGCGAAGCCGTGCTGGCGGACGCCACCTTCCTTTCCGTGCAGGCGGACATGGCGGCGCAGCGCGAACTCTTGCCGCAGGCGCGCGCGCAACTCCTGCCGAATCTCTCCTTTTCCGGCTCGAAAAGCAAGAACACGACGGAACAGACCAGCCAGACCATCCTCGGCCCGACGACCAGCGAATACGACTACGACAGCCACAACTACGCGCTTTCCCTCCGCCAGCCCCTGTTCCGGCCCTACAGCATCGCGGCCTACGTCCAGGCGCGGGCGCAGGTGGACAGCGCGGACGCCACGCTGGAGCGGGCCGTGCAGGATGTCGCCGTGCGGGTCGGCAGCGCCTATTTCGACGTGCTCATGGCGCAATCGGAAGTCGACGTCAACAAGGCGCAGCAGGACGCCTATGCCGCGCAACTGGCCTACACGGAAAAAGCCTTCGCCGCCGGAGCGGGAACGCGCACGGACATCGACGAGGCGCGCTCGCGCCTCGATCTGGCGAAAGCGCAGGCGCTGGAACTCCAGCACCGCCTGGAATACGCGCAGGACACCCTGAAAGCGCTCGTCAACCGGCCCCTGACACAGCTTTCCCTGCTCGACCCCGGCCGTCTCGAACTGACGCGCCCCACGCCCGCCCGCCTGGAAGAATGGATCACGGAAGCGGAAACGGTCAATCCCCAGTTGAAGGCGCTCAGGGCCAATGTGGAAGCGGCGGAAAACGAAGTCTGGAAAGCCCGTTCCGGGCACCTGCCGACCGTGGACCTGTTCCTCCAGCGCTCCAAGAGCGAAAGCGAAAACAACACCAGCATCGGCAACAAATATGATACGAAGATGGTGGGCGTGCAGGTCAATATTCCCATCTTCTCCGGCGGCTACGTGAATTCCACGGTGCGCCAGGCGCACGCCTCCCTGGAAAAGCACCGCCAGCAGCTCGAAGCGACGCGGCGCGAGATCAGCCTGGAGGTGAAGAAGGAATTCGACGCCGCCACCCAGGGCGTGCAATGGGTCAAGGCATACGAACAGGCTGTCCAGTCCGCCGAGCAGACCCTTTATTCCACGAAAAAAGGCTTCCAGGCGGGCAAGCGTAATTCGCTCGATATCCTGAACGCCGAACAGAGCCTCGCCGCCGCCCGCCGCGACCTGAACCGTGGCCGCTACCAATACGTGCTGGCGCGCCTGAAGCTGCTCTCCCTGGTCGGCCGCCTGTCCGACGCCGAAATGAGCCGCTTCAACAACTGGCTGACGAAGGCGGAAGCGCGGAAATAGGGGCGGGTTTGCGGGAAGATTCCCGACAATACGCCGCTGTTTTTTGTCATTGTGGGGGCGCATTGCATGCGTCCTCATGCGGCGCGGATTGATTCATTCAAAGAGCATGAGTCTACTCTCTTCTCAGCCACGAGATTGCAATGGACGCCCTGTTAAATTGAGGGCAAGAGTGCGCCTCATCAAGCTTTCTGGAAAGTGGTTGGATGAATTGCCTCCGGATGAAA
>JAITDH010000191.1 GCA_031282665.1 Zoogloeaceae bacterium
TCCGCCACTTGCCGCACCAGCGCCACGTTGGAATGCAGCCGTTCCCGGATGGTGGCGTCAACCGCCCGCATGTCTTCCCCGATCAGGGCGTAAAGCGATTCAAGCGACAAGATGGATTACCCGCAAACGAAAACCCGCCGATGATAGAAGCCGCGTCGTGGAGCGTCAAGCGCGGCAGGAGACAGGTGCAATCCAAAGTGGAGGAAAAGTCTCGCCGCAATGATGAGGCGGGGGTGTGGCGTCGGTTTTGTAGGTTAGGATAAGCGAAGCGTAATCCGACATTTGTTCCCACGATGCGCAGCATCGCAAATCAAAGAACAGCGGCGCAAGTTCCGGTGATGAACGATTGTCAGATTACGCCTTCGGCTCATCCAATCTACCCAATCTACGAAACCACGCCGCTTCGCGCCACAGAGTGCGCTTTGTAGTCTGGGGTCAGTGGCCAGTGTGCTTCTTCTGACCCCTGACCCCCTTTCGCGCCCCTTTCAGCAATTCCCCCGTCGCGCACAGGGGCAGGCCCATGATGCCGGTGTCGCTGCCCGAGATATGTTCGATGAACAGGGCGGCCATGCCCTGGATGCCATAGGCGCCGGCCTTGTCCATCGCCTCGCCGCTGGCGACGTAGCGGCGGATTTCGGATTCTTCCAGGGGGCGGAAGCGGACCTGGGAAAGGTCCAGGACGGTCGCGATGTCCGGAGTATCTTCTCCATCCCCGGTGGCAAGGGCGACGCCGGTGAGGACGCGGTGGGTCTGCCCGGAGAGACGGCGCAAGATGGCGCGGGCGTTGGCGGCGTCGGCGGGCTTGCCGATGATGTCGCCGGCGTATTCCAGGGTCGTGTCGGCGGAAAGGACCGGATGACAGGGCAGGCGGCGCAGGCGCATGAGACGCCAGCCATGTTCCGCCTTCGCGCGCGCCAGGCGCAGGACATAGGCATCGGCGGCCTCGCCGGGGAGCGGCGTTTCGTCGACTTCCGGATCGAGGCGGGTGCCGGCGCGGAAGAACAGCGGGATGAAGCGCACCCCGATGCGCGCCAGCAATTCCTGCCGCCGGGGGCTGCGCGAGGCGAGATAGAGCAAGGGAAAAGAACGGCTGGGCATGGTGTTCATCCTTCCCGATGGTATGGGTGCCCGTCCAGCAGGCTGGCGGCGCGATAGAGTTGTTCGCAGAGCAGCAGGCGCGCCAGGCCGTGCGGCAACGTCAGGCTGGAGAGGCGTATCGTTTCCGCCGCCTCTGCCTTGAGTTCGGCATCCAGCCCGTCGGCGCCGCCGATCAGGAGGGCGATGCCGTCGCCTTCCGCCCGCCATCCGGCAAGCCGTTGGGCAAACCGCCGGGTGTCGAGGTCTTCCCCCTTTTCGTCCAGGACGATCAGGCGAAGGCGGGTTTTCAGGTTTTGCAATCTTTGCCGGATGCGCGCCTTTTCCGCCGCCAGGAGTTGTTCCCGGTTCTTGCCGTCGCGGGGTTCCGGTTTTACTTCGACGAGGCTGACTGCCATTTCGCGCGGCAGGCGTTGCAGATATTCCCGGCAGCCCGCCGTCACCCATTCCGGCTGTTTGTGGCCGACGGCGACGAGGAGGAATTTCATTTTTCTCCGCCGCGCGACCGGCGGATAGACGGGTGGGCCGCGGGCCTGGGCGGTCTGGATGGCTCGAGCGTCCCCGAGGGAACGGCGTCGCGCCAGAGTTCTTCCAGGTTGTAGTAGCGGCGCGCTTCCGGCTGCATGACATGCACTACCATGTCACCGAGATCGACCAGCACCCATTCGCCGCTTTCTTCGCCCTCGATCGAGAGGATTTCGCCCCCGGCTTCGCGCACCTTGTTGGCGACATTCTGCGCCAGGGCGCGCACCTGCCGGTTGGAGTCGCCGCAGGCGATGACGATCCGTTCGAAAAGCGGCGTCAGGTGCCCCGTGTCGAGCACTTCGATTTCCTTCCCCTTGATGTCTTCCAGGGCGGCGATGACGATTTTTTGCAGTTTGCGTAGTTCCATATGTCCAGTTTTCAGTCAGGAATTCAAGCTGTAACTTTTGGGTTGAAAAAGAAGGGGAGGATTACCTTTCCGAAGGCGGGTAGTGTAATCCCAAAGCGATGGGCATTTCGCGGAAATCAGCCGGATACGATGCTCTTTCATGGCGGATGCAATCCAAAGTGGAGAAAATTCATGTGTTCCTCCAAGCTCGTCATTGCGAGGCGCGCAACGCTGCGGCAATCCAGACGGCGGTTCAGTTTTCTGGAATGGCAAAGCAAGCGGAAAGGCCGTCTGGATTGCCACGGGCCTGCGGCCCTCGCAATGACGAGCTTGAAGGTGAGTCCTTATTCCTTTGATTTGCGTCTTGAGCCATCCGAAAAAAATCCTCTACATACAAAGGCTTGAGGTCATTCACCGGTTGACCTTTCAGGATTCTCCAAATGAATACCAATAATGAAAATGGCGTCATACCTGCTTCTGGCCCAAAATAATCATCAAATGGAAAATTTGAAATATCGACATTGAATTTCTTTCCAAATTCAATTACTAAATCAAGACCATCGTCACCGTCTACCCCGAGATCCCAATTGATTCTGGTCCCCCCATCAATTTGTTTCCTTGGGGGAATAGATAACTCCGCACGAAGCCATTCAGCAACATCAGTTTCAGAAACGCTATATGTCGTCCCATTGTTTTCAGCAAATGATCGTGACATTCTATGTTCCTCTCTTGTGCTCCAGGATTTCCACGCCCGCATCCGTGCCGAGCAACAGGATATCCGCGCCGCGCAGGGCGAAAAGGCCGTTGCAGACCACTCCCGCGATCTGGTTCAGGCGGGTTTCCAGCGCCTGGGGATCGTGGATGGCGAGGCCGGCGACGTCGAGAATGCAATGCCCGTTGTCGGTGACGAACCCTTCGCGCAGGCGCGGCTTGCCGCCCAGTGCGGCAAGTTCCCGCGTGACGTAGCCCGCCGCCATCGGGATGACCTCCACCGGCAGGGGAAAACGCCCCAGGGTGGCGACCCGCTTGCTCGCGTCGGCGATGCAGACGAAGGTGTCCGCGGCGGCGGCGACGATCTTTTCCCGTGTCAACGCGCCGCCGCCGCCCTTTATCATGGCGAAGCCGGGATC
>JAITDH010000250.1 GCA_031282665.1 Zoogloeaceae bacterium
AAGAGGAATGCCTGTTATCGGGCGTGGTTTCCTGTATCATGTCGGGCTTGTTTCCGGGCTTGCTTTTTTTGAACCCCATTTTTCGAGAGGATTGTCATGTTGGTAAAAAAGATTTCCACCATCCTGATGGTGGCCGCGCTGTCCGCCGCTCCCGCCTTTGCCGCGAACGATACCCTGGTAACGGTCAATGGCGTCGCCATTCCCAAGTACCGGGCGGATGTGTTGATCAGTGAGCAAAAGGTGATCGGCATCGAGGAAAGCGAGGAAATGCGCGACGAGGTGCGGGAAATGCTGATCCGCAACGAGTTGGTGGCTGCGGAAGCCCGCCGGGCGGGGCTGGACAAGAAACCGGAAGTGCGCGGGCTGACGGAAAACGCGCAGGCGCGCGTGCTGGCGCGGGCCTATCTGGAAGGTTACATCGAATCCAATCCGGCCTCCGAAGAGGAAATCAAGGCCATTTATGAACAGCTCAAGGAACGGATCGGCAATACGGAATACAAGATCCGTCATATCCTGCTCGAAAATGAAAAGAAGGCGAAGGAAATCATCGCCAAGCTGCAAAAGGGCGAAAAATTCGCCACCCTGGCCAAGGAATCGAAAGATGCCGCCAGCAAGGACAAGGGCGGCAGCCTGGATGACTGGATGAGTCCCGCCGCTTTCGTGCCTCCTTTTGCCGAGGCCCTGACGAAGCTGGGCAAGGGGCAGTTCAGCAAGCAGCCGGTGCAGACCCAGTTCGGCTACCACGTGATCCTGGTGGAGGATACGCGCCCCACCAAACTGCAACCACTGGACGATCTGCGTCCCCAGATCGTGCAGCGGCTCAACCAGCAAAAGGTGGACAAGCTGGTGGAAGATTTGCGCGGCAAGGCGGAAATCAAATAAAAGGCTTCGATTCCGGGAAACCCGCATCATGACGGTGCGGGTTTTGCTTTTTGAATCGAACGTCGTGTTTCTTGATGCAAGACGTTGCCGATTGTACGGTGACGTGTTAAAAACACATCCTCTCGGGGGGTGTCCTCACATGGTGTTTTCATTTTTCAACAAAAAACCTGACAAAAAAATGCCGGAGTCGGTTGCAGTGCAACCGGGAAATCGGAGCGGGTTGATCGTGGCGGTTCCCAAACCGCCGCCCGTCGATTCGGGCGGCGATTTGCTGAGTCCGCCCGATGAAAAAGCGCTGGCCAACGCTACGGCGCCACAGCAAAAAAAACCGGCTGCTCCGCCGCCGCCGAAACTGGACGAAGACTGGACGCTGGAATTCCCTTCGACCACCACCCGGCTCAATGGCGGTTATGGCATCGAAATCCTGGAGGAAAGCGATCCCTATGTGGAAATCGCCGAACACGCGGCGATCACCTATGCCAACGGGCAGACCGCTGCGGCACGCGCCATGCTGGAAGGCGCGGTGCGGGACAACAGTGATCCCAACGCGATCCGTCTCTGGCATATGCTCTTCGATCTTCTGCGGGTAACCGGCGAGCAGACGGCGTTCGATGCCCTGGGGATGGAGTTCGCGCGGGTATGCGAACTTTCCCCGCCATCCTGGAGCGTGGGGTCGGCGCGTGAGTCGCGGGCGGCGGCGCCCACGGCCGCGAAGGGCACGGTTTCCCTGCAGGGCGTGCTTTCCGGTAATCCCGATGTATTCGCTGACCTGCGCCAGGCGCTGGTGAAGAAGGAACCGCGCCGTCTCGACATGGGGCGGCTGGCCGGACTGGATGCCGAAGCAAGCACCCATCTGGCAGAAATCCTCGGACAGGCGCGCCGTCACGACCTGGCCTGGGGCATCTCCCATGCCAGGGCGCAGGCGGAACGGCTGCTCAAGCGCGCCAGCCCCAAGAAGCAGGATATCGGCATCTGGCAACTGCTTTTCGAAATGTATCAATTCCTTGGCGAAGAGGATATCTTCGAAGACAAGGCGGTGGAGTACGCCGTGACTTTCGAGCTTTCCCCGCCTTCCTGGGAACCGCCCAGGACGCCGCCCGCCATCGCCGATACCGAGAGCGACGCGGCGGAAGAAGAGACGGCAGGCGGCGAGATTCCGCAACTGGAAGGCGATCTCCTGCAGGGCAATCTGGAAGCGGTGGAACATCTGCTGACTCCCGGCAAGGAAGTCAGCCTGGATTTTTCCCGCATTCGCCGGGTGGATTTCATCAGCGCGGGGATGCTCGTCAATATCCTGCAGAACGAGGGCGGCAAGGTGACGGTCAGGCATCCCAACTGGCTGGTGGCGGAACTCTTCCGCGTCATGGGCATCGACCAGGTCGCCCATGTCGAAATGTCCAGGCATTGAGAGGAATCCCATGATGCAATACCATGGCACGACCATCGTGTCGGTGCGGCGGGGGCCTGTGGTCGCCATGGGCGGCGACGGGCAGGTCACCCTGGGCAATATGATCGTCAAGCATGGCGCGCGGAAAATCCGCCGCGTCTATCAGGATCGCATCCTGACGGGATTTGCCGGCGCGACGGCGGATGCCTTCACCCTCCTCGACCTGTTCGAAGCCAAGCTGGAAAAACACCAGGGCAATCTGATGCGCAGCGCCGTGGAACTGGCCAAGGAATGGCGCACGGATCGCATGTTGCGGCGGCTCGAAGCCATGCTGATCGTTGCCGACCGCGAGCATACCCTGGTGATAACGGGCAATGGCGATGTGCTGGAACCGGAACACGGCATTGCCGCCATCGGCTCCGGAGGCGTCTATGCGCAGAGCGCGGCGCGGGCGCTCCTGGAAAACACGCAATTGCCGCCGCTGGAAATCGTCCGGAAATCCCTGGAAATCGCCGGTGAAACCTGCGTCTACACCAACAAGAACTTTACTTTGGAGCAACTGGAAGCATGAGCGGCGAGACAGGGAAAGGCATCATGACGCCCCAGGAAATCGTGCACGAGCTGGACAAGCACATCGTCGGGCAGGACAAGGCCAAGAAAGCGGTGGCGATAGCGCTCAGGAACCGCTGGCGGCGGGCGCAGGTGAAAGAACCGCTGCGTTCCGAGATCACCCCGAAGAACATCCTCATGATCGGCCCGACCGGCGTCGGCAAGACCGAGATCGCCCGGCGTCTCGCGCGCCTGGCGGATGCCCCGTTCATCAAGGTGGAGGCAACGAAATTCACCGAAGTCGGCTATGTCGGGCGCGACGTGGACACCATCATCCGCGACCTGGTCGAAATCGCGGTCAAGGGGCAGCGCGAAAAAGCCATGCTGACCGTGCGGTCGCGCGCCGAGGACGCCGCCGAAGAGCGGGTGCTCGACACCCTCCTGCCGCCCGCGCGCAATGCCGGATTCTTCGCCGAGAACGGCGCGCCGGCGGAAGAAAGCGGCACCCGGCAAAAGTTCCGCAAGAAGCTGCGCGAAGGCGATCTGGACGACAAGGACATCGAGATCGAAATCTCCCTTTCCCCGATGCAGGCGGAAATCTTCGCCCCGCCGGGCATGGAAGACCTGGCGAGCCAGATCCAGGGCATGTTCCAGAACATTTCGGGCGGCCGCAGCAAGAGCCGCAAACTGAAAATCCGCGAAGCGATGCGGCTGCTGACGGATGAAGAGGCCGCCAAGTTGATCAACGACGAGGACATCAAGCTCGAGGCGCTGAAGAATGTCGAACAGAACGGCATCGTTTTTCTCGATGAAATCGACAAGGTAGCCAGCCGGGGCGCCCAGGGAGCGGACGTTTCCCGCCAGGGCGTCCAGCGCGATCTCCTGCCCCTGGTCGAAGGCACCACGGTTTCCACGCGCTACGGGATGGTCAAGACCGACCACATCCTCTTCATCGCCTCCGGTGCCTTCCACCTGGCGAAGCCCTCCGACCTGATTCCCGAATTGCAGGGACGCTTTCCCATCCGCGTCGAACTCGATTCCCTCTCCGTCTCCGACTTCGAGCGCATCCTCACCCAGACGGATGCCTGCCTCACCCGCCAGTATCAGGCGCTCCTGGCCACGGAGGAGATGCAACTGGAATTTTCTCCGGAAAGCATCGGCAGGCTGGCGGAAATCGCCTTCCAGGTCAATGAAAGAACCGAGAATATCGGCGCGAGGCGGCTTTATACCGTGCTGGAAAAACTGCTGGAAGAAATTTCCTTTACCGCCGGAAAAAGCGGCGAGGGAAAAGTGGAAATCACCGCCGCCTACGTCGATGAACGGCTCGGCGAACTGGCGACGGACGAGGATCTGTCGCGCTACGTGCTGTAGGGCGGGATTTTCAAATCCGGCGCGGCAGGCAAGAAAGAGGAGTCGGGCATGGATAGCCAGGAACAAAAGGATATTTTGCGGACGATGCTGCTGATCCGGCGCTTCGAGGAAAGGCTGATCGAACTGAGCCAGGATCCCGCGAACTTCAGCGGGATGATGATCGTCTGCACGGGACAGGAGGCGGT
>JAITDH010000254.1 GCA_031282665.1 Zoogloeaceae bacterium
AAAAAGCAGGTTCAGCAGTTGAACCAGGGCGGGAATATCCGCCGCGCGCGCCGGTTCGATGGGGTAATTTGACGACATCAGGCATCAACCTCCGGGTACATGAGAATGCTCAGGAAACGAATGGGACAGCGGACGAGTTTTTCCGGGCCGTGCGGAATGTCGCCGCGAAAGGTGAGCGCGTCCCCCCGGCACCAGCCGGTGGACGTTCTGTCCGTGCTCTTTACGGCGGCGGCGCTGCGGGAATCATGATGGACTCGGTTGACTTGCTCGCCTCGGCGGAAGATTTCTGCCGGATTTTCGTGGCGAGCAGGGTGTAGACCGTCGGCACGACGAAGAGCGTCAGCAGGGTGCCGAACACCAGTCCGCCCACGATGACCCAGCCGATCTGCTGGCGCGATTCCGCGCCCGCGCCGCGCGCCAGGGCGAGGGGAATGGCGCCGAGCACCATCGCGCCGGTGGTCATGAGGATGGGGCGCAGGCGCAGTTCGGCGGCCCTGACGATGGCTTCCTCGAGCGCCTTTCCTTCCGCCTGCAACTGGTTGGCGAATTCCACGATCAGGATGCCGTGCTTGGTAATCAGGCCGACGAGCGTGACCAGGCCGATCTGGCTGTAGACGTTCAGCGTGCCGCCGGTGAGATAGAGGGCGAGCAATGCGCCGGTCATGGAGAGCGGGACGGTGAGCATGATGATGAAGGGATCGCGAAAGCTCTCGAACTGCGCGGCCAGCACGAGGTAGATGAAAGCCAGCGCGAGGAGGAAGGTGATGGTCAGCGAGGAGGAGGATTGCCGGAATTCACGCGACTGGTCGTCGTAGTCTATCGCGTAGCCGGGCGGCAGGATTCTGTCGGCGACGGCCTCCATGAATTGCAGCGCTTCGCCGAGGGCATGGCCGGCGGTGAGACTGGCGGTGATTTTCACGGCGCGGCGCTGGGAAAAATGGTTCAGTTCGCGCGGGCTGACGGTTTCTTCGACCGAGAGCAGGCTGGCGAGCGGGACCATCCCGCCGGCATTGCCGCGCACGTAGATGTCGCGGATGTCCTCCGGCGTGACGCGTTCGGCGTCCGCCACCTGGACGATGACGTCGTATTGCTCGCTGTCCCGCTTGAAGCGGGTGACCTGCCGCCCGCCGAGCATGCTTTCCAGGGTGCGGCCCACGGTTTCCACCTGCACGTTCAGGTCGGCGGCGCGTTCGCGGTCGACATGCACATTCAGTTCCGGCTTGTTGAGACGCAGGTCGGTATCGATATTGGTGAATCCCGGATGCTTGCGGATTTCGTCGAGGAAGGCTTCCGTCACCCCGGCGAGATCCTCGTAGGAAGCGCTGGTGGTGATGACGAAGTTGACCGGCTGCGAACGCCCCCTTTGCCCCAGCGAAGGCGGCAGGATGGGAAAGGCGAGGATGCCGGGAATGGCGGCAAACTGCGTGCGCACCTCCTCGGCGATTTCCTGCGCCGGGCGCTTTCTTTCCTTCCAGTCGGCAAGACGCGCGAAGGAAGTGCCGCGATTCAGGATTGGAGCGCCCACGATGAGATTGCTCCGCTCGATTTCCGGCGTCCGGGTATAGATCGCTTCGATCTGCCGGGCATATTTATCCATGTAGTCCAGCGTCGCGCCCTCCGGCCCGCTGAAGGAACCGATGATGGTTCCCCGGTCTTCGATGGGGGAAAGCTCCGACTTCATCACGGTCAGGAGCAGTCCCCCCGCCGCGGCGACCGCGAAGAACAGCGCGACAATGACGAAGCGCCGTTCGAGCGAGGCGGACAGCCAGCGCCGGTAGCCCACCGTCATGCGATCGAGCGCGTTTTCGACCAGGGTGAAGACCCGCCCATGCCGCTCCTGGTGCCGCAGGAGTTGCGAGCACATCATCGGCGAGAGGGTCAGGGCGACGAAGCCGGAAACCAGCACCGCCCCGGCCAGGGTGAGGGCGAATTCGATGAACAGTTTCCCCGTCCGGCCGGTCATGAAGGCGACCGGCGCGTAGACGGCGGCCAGGGTGATGGTCATCGCCACGACGGCGAAGCCGATTTCCTTTGCCCCCTTGATGGCCGCTTCCCGGCGCGGCATGCCGGCTTCGATGTAGCGGAAAATGTTCTCCAGCATCACGATCGCGTCATCGACCACCAGGCCGATCGCCAGCACCAGGGCCAGGAGGGTCAGGGTATTGATGGAAAAATCCATCATGAACATGAGGGTGAAGGCGCCGATGAGGGAGACGGGAATCGTCACCAGGGGCACCAGGGTGGCGCGCAGGTTGCGCAGGAAGAAAAAGATGATAAGGACGACCAGGACGATGGATTCGACGATGGTGGAAAAGACCGCCTCGATCGAACGGTCGATGAAGGTCGTGGAATCGTAGGAAACGTCGACCGACATTCCCTCCGGCAGCGCCGCGGCGATGCGCGGCAGCTCCTGCGCCAGGGCGCGGGAAAGATCGAGCGGATTGGCCGTCGATTGCTTGATGAGGCCCAGGTTGACCGCGCTCCGCCCGTTGAAGCGCGAAATGCTGCGCTCGGATTCCGCGCCGATCTCGATCCGTCCCAGGTCGGAAAGGCGCACCGGATAGCCATTCACCGTGCGGACGATGATGGCGGCGAATTCGGTCGGATTCTTCAGGTCCGTCTGCGCCACCACGGAAAACTCCTGCTTCCTGCTCTCGATGCGGCCCGCGGGCACCTCCACGTTCTGCTGCCGGAGCGCGTCCTCCACATCCTGCACGGTAAGCTGGTACGCCGCCAGGCGCGCCTTGTCCAGCCAGATGCGCATGGCAAAACGCCGTTCCCCATACACCCCCACGTCGGCCATGCCGGGCAGGGTTTGCAGGCGGGGCTTCACGATGCGCGTGGCGATGTCGCTCACTTCCAGCGGCGAATGCCGGTCGGAGGAAAAGGAAAGGCGGATGATCGGATCGGCGTCGGCCTCCACCTTGGCGATGATCGGCTCATCCACGTCGTCCGGCAGCCTGCCCCGCGTGCGGGAAACCCGGTCGCGCACATCGGAAGCGGCGGAATCCGGATCGCGCTCCACCTTGAAACGCACGGATACCTGGCTTCTTTCGGAACGGGAAACGGAAGACAACACCTCGATGCCTTCGATCCCCGCCAGCGAATCCTCCAGCGGTTTGGTGATCTGCGATTCCACGATCTCCGCCGACGCCCCCCGGTAGGTCGTGGAAACCGTCACGATCGGCTCGTCGATCTTGGGATATTCGCGCACCGAAAGCCGCCCATAGGACACCAGCCCCAGCAGCATGACCATCAGGGAAAGCACCGTGGCGAACACCGGTCGGTTGATGCAGATTTCGGAAAGACGCATGACGAAAGAATCGCGGCGATAACAAGCGCTCTATGTTAACCCTTGCCGGGGGATATATGGCAAAAGAGAAAAAGAGGACGGGTGAATTGTGTAAAGGGTTGTTACAAAGGGGCGGAAAATTATTTGAAAGGGTGCAATTACTCAGTGGTCAGTAACTTGGGGCGTGTTAGGGTTTGTCATACAGCCGTCAACGAGACGCTGATCCAGGACTCACCATGTCCAGATTTCTAAGCGGCTTATGCAGCCGTCAACACACCTGTAGAGCCAGAGGTGTAAATCATGTATTTCTGAGCGACTTATACAGCCGTCAACAACATGAAGACTTCGGCGCATTGTCCCGTAATTTTCTGAGCGACTTATACAGCTGTCAACTGTAGCGAGCTTTATATCTGTCCACCTTCATAGTGCGATAGCTGTCCGATCGTCATAGTCTCCTCGTAAAGAGGGCATGATGATACGGACGGTCGTGCAGGAAGAGGTGGGAAAGATGCGTTTTGAAGAAACGTATGAAGGCTGGAAGCGGCGAACCGGTTCATCCGGGAGGACTTCCTTCCGCGTTACAACGAGGAATTCCAGGTGGCGGCGCAGGGGAAGCATGCCAAGCGGAGCGCAAACGCAAAATTCATGCGCCCACCTTCAACCTCGTCATTGCGAGGGCCGCAGGCCTGTGGCAATCCAGACGGCCTTTCCGTTTGCTTTGCCGTTCCAGAAAACTGAACCGCCGCCTGGATTGCCACGGCGCTACGCGCCTCGCATTGACGAGGCGGGAGGGTTTTCCTCCCGTCTTTCACATGACTAATTCATTTCCAGGCACCGGGATGATGGGCAGGATGATGGGCTGGGAAGGGATGGCGCATGGGATATTACATGCAGGAATATCCTTTTGAATCATTCATTTGGCGCGCCTGAAAATACTTTCGCATGGAATTTTCAGTCGTTTGGCGTAAATTTGATGATGGGCGGGATGATGGGAAAATTTTTGACCTCTCCGTAAGTCATTGTTAAACAGTAATACTCTGCGGAAGCCACCACTGCCGACCGGGTTGCCGTGCGGGAATGGCTGGCGGCGGTGAACAAGGATGCGAGCAGCCTGTCCGACGCGGTAGCGGGGATCGATGACGTCGTCGATAACCTGGGCGCGGGCGGCACCACTCCCCCGGTCGGCCCGGACGAAGCCGAAGACATCTACGTGGGTGGCGATCCGACCTTCTCCGGCAACGACAAGAGCAACAATATCATTGCCGGCACCGGACAACTGAACGACAACTCCATCATCGACGGCAAGGGCGGCAACGACGTGCTGGATGTCACCATTCGCGGCGACGAAGCCATCGCGCCGACGGTGAGAAACGTCGAAAAGGTCGTCGTGCGCGGCCAGGAAGGCACCGGCGCGAAAGGCGAGTCCGCCACCGGCCATACGGACAACAACGTATGGGACTACGCCACCATCGACGCCGACCGTTTCACGGGCGTGAATTGGTGGGAAAGCAATCGTTCCCGCGCCGACGTGAAGATCGAAGACGTGCGCATACTGGACAACCAGATCACCAAGGACATCACCATTGCCTTCCGCGATTCCAATCCGGGGCATGTGGACTACGCCGTCTATTTCGAACAACCCGCCCTGAGGAACCAGACCAGCCAGACCGGCATCCTGCGCGCGGCCCTCTATGACTCCGTGGGCGCGGCGAACAACAGCAATATCCTGGAAAGCAATCCCTACACCAGGATCATCTTCTCGGTCGACGGCAAGTTCGTGGATATCAACTTCGGCGAAGTCAAGGGCAGC
>JAITDH010000267.1 GCA_031282665.1 Zoogloeaceae bacterium
AGAGCCTGGGCGTGGATTACGCCCAGGGCTACGCGCGACACGTCCCCGAACCGCTGGTCAACCTGGGGAACAGCAAGTGGAACGCTCCGCAGATTGAGTGAAGCTCGTCACGAGTCATAGGCAACGGCGCTGGCGCTGGAACCCCATGCCACCAAGGCAAACCCCGCCGCCATCAGGCGAGGGGCTTATCTTCCCTCGCCGGTTCGCTGCAAGGCCCGATAGCCGATGTCCCGGCGGTATTGCATGCCCTTCCAGTCGATGCTTCCCACCACTTCGTAGGCGCGTTTCTGCGCCAGGCGGACGTTTTCCCCCAGGGCGGTGACGCAGAGCACCCGGCCGCCGGCGGTGACGACCGCGCCGTCCTTCTCCTGCGTGCCGGCATGGAAAATATGCGCATCGCTCCCCAGGCTGTTGCCGACAGGCAGACCGTGGATGACGTCGCCATTCCTCGGCGTGTCCGGGTAGTTCGCCGCGGCGAGCACCACGCCCAGGGCCACGCGCCGGTCCCATTCCGCCTCGACCTTGTCGAGTTCGCCATTGACCGCGCTTTCGAGCAGGCGGAGAAGATCGGATTTCAGGCGCATCATGATCGGCTGGGTTTCCGGGTCGCCCATCCGGCAGTTGAATTCCAGCGTCTTCAGGCTGCCATTCTTGCCGATCATCAGGCCCGCATAAAGGAAGCCGGTAAAGGGAATGCCGTCGGCGGCCATGCCCTTCACCGTGGGGAGGATGATCTCGCGCATGACCTTGGCGTGGATTTCCGGGGTCACCGCCGGCGCCGGGGAATAGGCGCCCATGCCGCCGGTGTTGGGGCCGGTGTCGCCCTCGCCGATGCGCTTGTGATCCTGGCTGGAGGCGAGCGGCAGGACATGCTTGCCATCCGCCATGACGATGAAACTCGCTTCCTCGCCTTCCAGGAATTCCTCGATCACTACCCGCGCTCCCGCCCCGCCCAGCTTGTTGCCGGAGAGCATGTCGTCGACGGCGGCATGCGCTTCCTCCAGCGTCGCGGCGACGACGACGCCCTTGCCGGCGGCGAGGCCGTCCGCCTTGATGACGATGGGCGCACCCTCCTTGTCGATATGGGCGTGCGCCGCGGTGGCGTCCGTGAAGGTGGCGAAGGCGGCCGTGGGTATCCGATGCCGGGCCATGAAGCGTTTGGCGAAATCCTTGGAGGATTCGAGCTGGGCGGCGGCCTGGGTGGGACCGAAAATCTTCAGCCCGCGCGCGCGAAAGAGGTCGACAATGCCGGCGGCAAGCGGCGCTTCCGGGCCGACGATGGTCAGGCGGATATTGTTTTGTTGCGCGAAATCCGCCAGTTTTTCCGGATCGGTAAGCGGCAGGTTTTCCACTTCGCGCTCCCGCGCCGTACCGGCATTGCCCGGCGCCACGTAGACTTTCTGCAACCCCGTCTGCGCGAGTTTCCATGCCAGGGCATGTTCGCGTCCGCCGGACCCGATGACGAGAAGATTCATGAAACGTCCTTTTTCCATATGACAAGGAATCAAAAAAACTTTCGCATTCTACCCGATGCGCCTCGCGCGGCTGAAAACCACAGGTAACTGTGGATGATCTCCTGCGCGCCTTCACGCCTCGCCCACTTTGGATTGCACCCCGTATAATCCGCTTTCCGTCTTCTTTCCCTTGGCATTCCGATGTGTGGTATTTGTGGCGAATTGCGCTTCGACGGCTCCACGCCCGAGCCTTCCGTCCTGGAACGGATGATGGCGGCCCTGCGTCCGCGCGGCCCGGATGACGAAGGGCATTTCCTCGACGGGGCGCTTGCCTTCGGGCATCGGCGCCTGTCGATCATCGACCTTTCCGAACACGCCCGCCAGCCCATGCTGGACGAGGCGCTGGGCCTCGCGCTGGTATTCAACGGCACGATCTACAACTACCGCGCCCTGCGCGCGGAACTCGCCGCGCTCGGTTACCATTTTTTTTCCACCGGGGACAGCGAAGTCATCCTGAAAGCCTACCATGCCTGGGGACGCGGCTGCCTGCAACGGCTGGAGGGGATGTTCGCCTTCGCCCTCTGGGATCGGGCGCGCAAGCGCCTTTTCCTCGCCCGCGACCGCTTCGGCATCAAACCCCTGTATGTCGCCCGCGACACGCGCCGCCTGCGCTTCGCCTCCAGCCTGCCTGCCCTGCGCAGGGGCGGGGATATTCCCGCCGATCTCGACCCCGTCGCCCTGCAATTCCAGTTCACCCTGCATGGCTCGGTGCCCGCGCCATGGACGGTGTTCCAGCACATCCGCAAGCTGCCCCCGGCCAGCTATATGGAAGTGGAGGCCGACGGCCGGACGCGGGAGGAACGCTACTGGCAGCTCCCGGCGGCGGAAAAACGGGCGGAAAGCGAGACAGACATGCTCGCCGGGCTGCGCGAAACCCTTCATGCCGCCGTGGCGAGCCATCGCCTGGCCGCGGACGTGCCGGTGGGCGTGCTGCTCTCCGGCGGCCTGGATTCCAGCCTTCTGGTTGCCCTGCTGGCCGAACAGGGATGCCGGGACATCCCGACCTTTTCCATCGGTTTTGCCGACCAGCCGGAAGAGAGCGGCAACGAGTTCCAGTATTCCGACCTCATCGCGCGGCGCTTCGCCACCCGCCACCGGCGCTACCTGATGAGCGACCGCGAGATGCTGGAAAACCTGCCGCGAGCCATCGCGGCCATGTCCGAACCCATGTTCAGCCAGGACAACGTGGCCTTCTACCTCCTCGCCCGCGAGGTCAGGAAGGAGGTCAAGGTGGTGCTTTCCGGGCAGGGGGCGGACGAGGTCTTCGGCGGCTATTACTGGTATCCGCGCATGGCGGCGGAAGATGCGGCCCTGCCGCCGGCCGAACGCTTCGCCCGCCACTATTTCGACCGCCGCCATGCCGAATACCTGGCGATGCTCGCGCCGGCATGGCGGGAAGTTTCCACGCCCGACGCGGTCGCTCCCTTCATCGCCGCCCGCCTGGCGGAACCCGGCGCGGCGGATTTCATCGACAGCGTCCTGCGCCTGGATGCCACGACGCTCCTGGTCGACGATCCGGTCAAGCGCGTCGACAACATGACGATGGCGCACGGCCTGGAAGCCCGCGTGCCCTTCCTCGACCGGGCGCTGGTGGAGGCCGCCACGCGAATCCCCCCCGCCCTGCGCCTGCGGGACGGCGGCAAATACCCACTGAAGGCGATTGCCCGCGACCTGTTGCCGCACGAGGTGATCGACCGGCCCAAGGGCTACTTCCCCACCCCGGCGCTCAAATACCTGCGCGGCGGTTTTCTCGCCTTCATTCGCGACACCCTGAACGCCCCCGCCTGCCGCCAGCGCGGCCTCTACGACCGCGCCCACGTCGAGCGCCTCCTCGCCGAACCGCTCTCCCACTTCACGCCCTTGCAGGGCAACAAACTCTGGCACCTGGCCGCGCTGGAAAGCTGGCTGCAGGGGCAGGAGACAGGAGACGGGTGACAGGAGACAAAAAAGCAAGCGGTGTGTCCACACAAGAGTCTGTTGACAATCAAGCGAGCCAGATGACAGAGACGAAGCGTTCGATGATTTTGTCATAGAGGGTGCGATACAACAGAATTGTTTGATATGGCGGAGAAAGCGCTCGACGAGATTGCGGCTTATGTGGTCATAGGAACGCTGGCTGGAGCGGTTCTTGCGGAGTGGAATGACAGCGCCAATCTGGCGTGTGGCCAACGCGATGAAAGTAGAGGAAAATCAATGCGTTTACCTCCCGCTTCGTCATTGCGAGGCGCGCAGCGCCGTGGCAATGACGAGTTTGAAGGTGAGCATGAGTTTTTGCGTGCGCGCTCCGTTGGCAAGGTTTTCCTCCATCTCCAATTGCGTCCGAAGTTGACTGAATAGCTAGGAATACAATACGATGCGCAGGTCAATCCTGACAAAATCCATAAGATATATACGAGGAGACTAGCATGCGTTTGACCACCAAAGGACGCTTTGCCGTGACCGCCATGATGGATCTGGCGTTGCGCGACAGGCACGTTGAGCGGCCCATTTCACTCATCAGC
>JAITDH010000113.1 GCA_031282665.1 Zoogloeaceae bacterium
CAAGGCTTCCAGAATGCCGCCTTGTTCACCCGCAGCGATGAGATTGCAGTACAGCGCGTCGAAGTAAAGCGGATACTTGCGGAAGGCGGTGGAGAGCGCGCTACCGGTTTCCACATCGGCCTTGATATCCATCAGAAGCTTGCCGACGGAAGGGTTGGCATGACCGCGGCCAACAATGTCAAAAGCCTGCAGGAGTGGCACACCCGATCGCATCATCGTCGCCAGTTGCCGGGTAAACAGGGCGATATCCTTTTCGGTGACTTTTTTCCCCGCTTTCATGCGCACACGGGTAATCTTCGGCGAGAGGATACCCTGGCGGCGCAGTTGGGTCTGCACGACAGTTTCAGTCGCGGCACGGATTTCGCCGCCTACGGTCCGCCCATCCTTGCTTTTTCCTTCCCAAACAAAGAGTTGTTCCTTCACATTGGATGCCGATCCACGTTTTCTCGGAGTTGCCATGAGCGATTTCCTCGTTACAGGTTGGTGCTACTCAATACTTCGTCAAGAGACGTAACGCCTTGCTTGACTTTCAGAAGGCCGGATTCGCGCAGGTTCTTGACGCCTTCCCGCGCGGCTTGTTCGGCAATTTGCAAAGAGGTGCCGTTGGCCAGGATGATGCGCTGCATCTCCTCGGATACCGGCATGACCTGGTAGATACCGACACGCCCCTTGTAGCCCTTGCCCTTGCAACGGTCGCAGCCTTTGGGGCCATAGAGCGTCCAGGATCCATCCAGGTCTTCTTCCTTGAAGCCCGCTTCCAGCAGCGCCGACTTGGGCACATCCATCGGCTGCTTGCAGGTGCAGAGCCGACGCGCCAGCCGCTGCGCGGTGATGAGCAATACGCTGGAAGCGATGTTGAAAGTGGGGATGCCCATGTTCATCAACCGGGTCAGGGTTTGCGGGGCATCGTTGGTATGCAGGGTGGAAAGCACCATGTGCCCGGTCTGTGCCGCCTTGACGGCAATCTCCGCCGTTTCCAGGTCGCGGATTTCGCCCACCATGATGATGTCCGGATCCTGCCGGAGAAAGGAGCGCAGCGCGGCGGCAAAGGTCAATCCCGATTTATCGTCGACATTGACCTGGTTGATTCCCGCCAGGTTGATTTCCGCCGGGTCCTCGGCGGTGGAAATATTGATGCCGGGCTCATTCAAAATATTGAGGCAGGTATAGAGCGATACCGTTTTCCCGGAACCAGTGGGACCGGTTACCAAAACCATGCCATATGGGCGGTGAATGGCTTCCAGGAGGGACTCTTTCTGTTCTTTCTCATATCCCAGGGCTTCGATGCCAAGGGTGGCGGAAGTCGGGTCCAGGATCCGCATGACGATCTTTTCGCCATGCAGGGTGGGCAGGGTGCTGACCCGGAAATCGATGGCGCGGGATTTGGAAAGCACCAGTTTCGTCCGCCCATCCTGCGGCACCCGTTTTTCCGCGATATTGAGGCGGGAAATCACCTTGATCCGGGAAGCGAGTTTATCCTTGATCGCCAGGGGAGGCGCCGTAATTTCCTTGAGCGTGCCATCGACCCGGAAACGGATGCGATAAAACTTTTCGTAAGGCTCGAAATGGATATCGGAAGCGCCGTCATTGATCGCGTCGATCAAGGTCTTCTGCAGGAATTTGACGATGGGCGCGTCCTCGACATCGATCGCGCTTTCTTCCCCTTCATCTGTCTCGAAAGCGAGGTCTTCGCCCTCGCCGATCAGGTTTTGCAAAGCTTCCGACGCATCTTCCGAATACTTGTTGACCAACGGCAAAAGTTTGTCGATTTCGACCACGATCGGGTCGACGTTCAGCGAACTCTGGAAGCGAATTTCTTCCAGGGCTCGCCGGTCGGTGGGATCCGCCGTGGCGACGGTCAACCGGTTGCCCCGCTTGAACAAGGGAAGGATACGGTGCTGGCGGATCAGTTTCTGATTGACGGCATCTTTCGGATAGAAAGCCTCGTCATAGGCGGAAAGATCGAACAGCGGAGTAAAAAAGGTTTCCGCGACGAAACGCGCCAGTTCATTCGCCCGGAACTTGTTGCTGGTCAGCAATTCTTCCGGCAATGTCGTGTGTTCGGAAAGGGTACGGGAAACGAGATTCTGCACATCCTTTTCCGGTAAACGTCCCGCTTTGACCAAGGCAAGCGCCAGGCCGCTCAGGCTGGCATCGGTGGTCGCCAAGGGGATATTTGCTGCCATGAATGTTTCCAGACCAAGAAAAATGTTTCAATGATGCAATAATATCATGGGTTTGTACATCAGCGAGAAGCAGCTATCCCTGTATTTGCCTGATTCAGTTGCATAATTTCCCACTTTCTTGCCTGCGCGACAACGATGAGCCGCGAATCCGGGTTGACGGCGACGGGATGATCGACCTTTTCCAGGAGCGGCAGGTCGTTATGGGAATCGCTGTAGAACCAGCTTTGGGTGAAACTTCCCCAGTGCAGCGCTTGGGCTTCCAACCAGTCTTCCACCCGGGCGACCTTCCCTTCACGAAAGGAAGGAATGCCCCTGGCCCGGCCGGTGAAAACGCCATTCCTGCTTTCCGGGATGGTGGCGATCAGGTGGGGAATATCGAATTCACGGGCAATGGGGCCCGTCACGAAACTGTTGGTAGCGCTCACCAGGGCACAGAGATGGCCATCGTCCAGATGCCCGCGCACCCGCGCGCGCATTTTTTCGGAGATCATCGGACGGATGACCGTCGCCATGAATTCCGCATGCCAGGCATCCAGCGTGGCGCGCGGATGCGCGGCGAGCGGCGCGAGTTGGAAAGCGAGGAATTCGTCGATATCCAGCGTTCCCGCCTCGTATTCGGCGAGAAAGCGCCGGTTTCTCTCTTCCTGGACATCCCGCTCCAACGCTCCCTTCCGAATCAGGAATTGCGCCCAGGCGAAATCCGAATCGCCGTCGAGGAGAGTATTGTCTAGGTCGAACAGGGCTAATTGCATATCAGGTTCCGATGTTTGTTTCAATTCTGCCAGGGATCGATGATCTCGATGCCGCAACCGGCGAAATCACGGACATTGCGCGTTGCCAGTCTTGCGCCGCGCGACCGGGCAATGGCCGCGATCATGGCGTCAAACTGGCTGATCGGTCTGCCCGCCACCTTGCGCGAAGCGGCAATTTCCGCGTAAACATCGGCAGCGGCATCATCGAACCCCAAAACCCGTCCGGCCAAATCCGCCGAGAAAATGGCTTGCACCGCCTCCAGCAGTGCCGCCTTGCGCTGCCCCTCAGGCAGCAAGCGGACGCCATAGAGCAGTTCGCCACGCGTGATCGCAGTGGTGAAAAGCGCCGTGCGGGGCTGAGTTTCCAGCCACGTCAGCACCTTTACGGCGGGCGCGGGGCGCAGGACTTCCGAGAGGAGGCAGGTATCCAGGACGATCATGTATCAAGCGGATTCACGTGCCAGCGGATCGCGGATCGCCTCGCGCATGGGTAGTTCCAACTCGACGCCGCCCAGAGAAGCCACGCGCGCGCGGATCGCCTCGACCAATGAGGCGCCCTGTACCGGCTCGACGTTCAGGTGCGCGCGTAGGATGTCGCGCGCCTCGTCCTCCATCGAGCGCCCATGCAGGGCGGCCTGTACGCGCAGGCGCGTCTTGATGGCCGCATCGAGATTGCGAATGGTCATGCTCGTTGCCATAAGGCTTCTCCGATGTTTTGTTGCCTGGTTTGTTTCGGAAGGCGCCCGATTATCCCCCTGGAGATGGAGATTTCCAACTGGTTTTCGATGATACCTCGTCCGCCAGCATGGCGCGCAACAGCGGCAAGGTCAGCGGGCGTTTCTGTTCCAGTGAATAACGGTCGAGCGCTTCCAGGATGGCGGCAAGCGAGCGCATGTCGCGGCTGACGCGCCGCAGCAGGTAATCCAGGATATCGTCGGCCAGCGACAGGGAACGGGCGGCAACGAGCCGGGCCAGCGCCGCCTTTTTTTCCTCGTCCGCAAGCGGATGCAGGCGATAGATGAGGCCGTTTCCCAGGCGGGTGCGCAGATCCTCGCGCAGCACGAGGCGGGCGGGCGGAACGAAGGACGCGCACAGCAGGCGGCCGCCCCAGCCGCGGATGCGGTTGAAAAGATGGAACAAGGCGACCTGCCCGGTTTCATCCAGGCAGTCGACATGATCGACGGCCAGTCGGGTTTCCTCTTCCGCCACGTCGTCCAGCGCGGGATTTTCCCGTGCGTCCCGGTAGGTCAGGCCGCTGGCGCGCAGGAGATGGCTTTTCCCCGAACCGGACGCGCCCCAGAGGAAAAAGGCGGTTTCCCCTCCCGGCGGGCGGGCGAGCCAGTCCGTCAGGGCGCAGAAGGTTTCGTGGTTGCCGTCGCCGGGAAGAAAATTTTCCAGGGTGGGCGGGCTTTCCGGCAGCAGGTCGAGCAGCAACTGGCGCATGACGATCAGTTTTTCCAGAAACGCCGCCGGATTTCTTCCGGCAATGCCATGCCGGTCGCGCGCGCGCGCTGCAACAACTCCCAGTAATAGCGATAGGAAGCGCGGTCGTGCAATTTCCCCGCCTGGCGGGTCGGCCCCCAATCGGCGTCCTGCGCGGCGACGAGAATCCCGGCGGCGGTTTCGACCTCGGAAAAATCCGGGCGCATGGCTTCCAGGATGGGGCGGATCTGCGCCGGATGGATGCTCCACATGCGCAGATAGCCAAAATCCAGGCGCGCCTGCCGGGCATCGCGGGCGATGATTTCCGCGTCATGCAGCTCGGTGCTGACGTTATGCGCCGGAATGCGGGCAAAGGCATGCGCGGCGGCGGCGATTTCGCACTTGGCGCGGACGATCAGGGGATGGCTGAATTGGCCGGGACTTTGCATGGCGTAGCCGGGAATGGCGCCGCGATGATCGGAAACGAAATCCATCAGGCCGAAATCCAGGCTTTCCACGCCCGGCAGGGCGGCAATCCGCCAGACATCCCGCAAGGCGCCATGGGTTTCGATCAGCACATGGACGGGAATGGCGCGCTCCAGCCGATAAATGCCTTCGCTGTGGCGCAAAAAGGCGATCTGCCGCCGGACATCCTCGACGGAGCGGGCCTTCGGCAGGGTAATGAACGCCAGGCGCGGACCGGCCGCGGCGAGCAGGATATCGAGATCCTGCTCCCAGCACGCATGGCGGACATCGTGGATGCGGACGCCGACGCGGCCGAACCGGTTGCCCGTCCCGGTCACCGCTTGGGCGCACATCAGCGCGTGCTCCTTCTCGCCGCCCGCCCGCGCGCCATCCTCGCAATCGCAGGTCAGGTCGAAAACCGCTTCTCCGGCCTCCTCACCCATCTCCCCTTGCAGGGCGAGCGATTTCTCGATTCTCGGCGCGGAACCGGCGTAATGGTCGACGGCAGGCAGCGCCGGCAAGGCTTTCTCCTGCCCGAAAAGCACCTCGTCCGGCAATATCCCCGGCATCAGCAGCCATCTCCGACGAAGGGATTGTGCAAACGCTCCTCCCCCAGGGTGGACATCGGCCCATGCCCCGGGATGAAACGCACATCGTCGCCCAGCGGGAACAGCTTTTCCCGGATCGAGGCGATCAGGTCGGCGTGATTGCCCTGGGGAAAATCGGTGCGCCCGATGGAACCCTGGAAGAGCACGTCGCCGACCTGCAACAGGCGGCTGGCGCGATGGAAAAAGACGACATGCCCGGGCGTATGTCCGGGACAATGCAGGACTTCCAGCTCCTCTGTGCCGAAATTCACCCGGTCGCCATCGCTCAGCCAGCGATCGGGCACGAACGCCCGCCCGCCGGCAACCCCATATAGAGCCCCGGACCTGGGGATCCCGTCGATCCAGAAACGATCCGCCTCCCCCGGCCCCGCGATGGGAATGGAAAGTCGCTCCGCCAGCTCGGCCGCGCCGCCCGCATGGTCGAAATGACCGTGGGTAATCAGTATCAGGGCCGGATTCAACCGCTCGGCGGCAATGGCCGCCTGGATGCGATCCAGGTCGCCGCCGGGATCGACGATGGCGGCGGAACGGCTTTCTTCACACCACAGCAGGGTGCAATTCTGTTCCAGGGGCGTAACGGGAACGATCAGATAACGCATATTGCTTGCTCCATATGGCAAATCACCGCCACAACAAGGCGCGGATATCGCGGCCGGCGGGAATTGTAGCATCAGGGGGCAGGAGACAGAGGACAGAGCGCTCGCTACGCTCGCTTTGTGGTCAGTGGACCAGCCAGTTGGCGCAGGTCTTCTGAACACGGATTACAAACGACAAAGGCCGCGTCAGCGGCCGCTCTGTCTCCTGTTTCCTGTCACCCAGGCTCTGTCATGACGCGGTTTTTGCCGGATTTCTTCGCCTGGTACATGGCCGCGTCGGCGCGCTGGATGATGGACGCCTCGTTCTCTCCCTCCCGCAACTGGGCGATGCCCGCGCTGAAGGTAATCAGGAGCCTCTGGTTCTGGAAAAGGAAAAAGCGCCGGGTCAGGTCGCGTTGCAGGCGGATCATGGCGGAAGAGGCTTCGGAAAGATCGGTTTCCGGGAAGACGATGATGAATTCCTCGCCGCCGTAACGGGCGACCGTATCCTGCGGGCGTAGCGCTTCCCGGATGACGCACGTCAGATGGATCAAGGCCTCGTCGCCCGCTACGTGCCCCTGGGAGTCGTTCAGCTTCTTGAAATCGTCGATGTCGAGCAGCGCCACGCAGATCGGCGATTCGCGCCGTTTCGCGCGGGCCACCTCCTTTTGCAGGGCTTCATCCAGCCCGCGCCGGTTCAACACCCCGGTCAACTGGTCGTGCCGGATCAGATGGCTGGTTTCCTCCAGTTCCTTTTCCAGGCTCTGGATACGTTCCTGCGCCTCCCTTGCCTGCTGCTGCGCCAGGCGCAACTCGTCGCGCGAACGCAGGGCATTCGTTTGGATGGTGCGCGTTTCCCGCATCACCTCTTCCAGCACATTCCCCAGATCGTCGATACGGTTTGCCGCGCTGATACGCCCGGCGTATTTCTCGATCGTGTCGTGGTAATCGGAAGTGGCGTCGGCGAAATCCGCCAGATGGTCGACAAAGCCGCTCAACAGGCTTTTCAGCGCATTCTTGGCCTCCTGCAAACTGAGCTTCAACTGGCTTTGCTTGAAAATGACCTCCTTCATCCGCTGTTCCGCGTCGTCCAGCGTCCGCTGGGAAAGCGGCTTCTCCACGATTTCGCGGATGATTTCGATCTGTCCGTGCAGCCACTGGTCGTCTTGCAACAGTTCGCCGATGTTTTCCACCACGAGACGAAGCAGCTTGAGCAGGCTGGCGCGCAATTCGGCCTGATCCTCGACGACGAGCGCCAGCCGGAAAGTGAAACGCTTGAGCGAACCTTGCACGGCCCCCAGTTGTTTCAGGGAAACGGCCTGGCGGATATTCTGCGCCAGCGTCCTGACCTCCTGGGCCTGGTCGGGATGGTCGGCCAGCAAGGGGGCGATGCACTCGTCGAGGGTATGGGCCAGCATCTCGCGCAATCCCGGCAGCAAATCGCCCGCCTTGCTCTGCGCGACAGGCGGCGCGGGGCGGGTGGGGCTGGCGGACGCTTCCCCGGCAAAATCCGCCTCCCCGGTCAGGGAAATATCCAGCGCCGCCTCGCCGCGCGACCAGGAGCGGCCCAGCGATTCCAGGCGCGTAAAGAGCGTGCGCGGATTGCCCACATTGTTCAGGATGTGTTCCAGTCCCTCCCGCTTCTTGCCCGGCGTGATTTCCGAGCGGTTTTCCCATTGCCGGAACAATTCGCCGATCAACTTCCCCCAGGACAAATGCTGCAAATCGTTGAGCGTGAGGAGGGGATCGCAGAGCGCCTGGCGCAGCAAATCCCAATCCTGCCGCCGGATGGCATCGCCCATGTCCCGTTCCAGGCGGGCCAGATCCGGCGCGCTCTGCATCAGGGTCTGCATCAGCCGTCGCAACTCCTT
>JAITDH010000122.1 GCA_031282665.1 Zoogloeaceae bacterium
CGAACCTCCACGCCTTGCGGCACTGGTACCTGAAACCAGCGCGTCTACCAATTCCGCCACCTGGGCCGGTGAGGACGAAAGAGGCCGTATTTTAATGAAAGACCATTCGATGTCAACAAAATCCACCCGAAAATTTTCCAAGGTCCGGCGCGCCGATCCTTTTTTTGCGCGCGAATGCCAGCGTTATGAATCCCCCCTGCCGTCGCGTGAATATATTTTGCAGAAACTTACGGAGGCGGGCGCGCCGCTGGGGTTTGCGCAGCTTGTCGAGTTGCTGGACATCGTCGCCGGGGAAGAGGAATTCTTCGCCCGGCGGCTGGGTGTCATGGAGCGGGAAGGACAGTTGCTGAAGAACCGCCGCCAGGATTACATCCTGCCGGAACGGGCCAGCCTGATCGCCGGCAGGGTGCATGGGCATCCCGACGGGTTCGGTTTCCTGCTGCCGGATGATGGCGGCGAGACGGATGTCTTCCTTTCCCCGCATCAGATGAAAAAGGTGCTGCATGGCGATCGCGTATTGGCGCGGGTAACCGGCACGGACAGGCGGGGGCGTCCGGAAGGCGCGATCGTGGAGGTGACCGAGCGCGCCAACCGCCAGGTCGTCGGCCGGATGATGGTGGAGCACGGGGTGGCCTTCGTGGCGCCGGAGAATCGCCGCATCACCCAGGACATCCTCCTGCAACCGGAAAAAAAGCCGCGCCTGAAGGCAAAGGCGGGACAGGTGGTGGTGGTGGAAATCATCGAGCAGCCGAGCCGCCATTCGCGTCCGGTCGGGCGTCTGTGCCAGATTTTGGGGGATTATGCCGATCCGGGGATGGAGATCGAAATCGCGCTCAGGAAACACGATTTGCCCTTCGAGTTTTCCAGGGCCTGCCAGGCCGAAAACGACAAGGTGCCGGAGAAGCTGGTCAAGAGCGACCTGAAGGGGCGCGAAGACCTGCGCGCCCTGCCGCTGGTCACGATCGACGGCGAAACCGCGCGCGATTTCGACGATGCCGTGTATTGCGAGAAAAACGGCCGGGGCTGGCGGCTGGTGGTGGCGATCGCGGATGTTTCGCACTATGTCAAGCCCGGCATGGCGCTGGATCAGGAAGCCTTTGCGCGGGGAAATTCCGTCTATTTCCCGCGCCGGGTGATTCCCATGCTGCCGGAAAAACTTTCCAACGGCATCTGTTCGCTGAACCCGGAGGTGGAAAGGCTGGCGATGGTGTGCGACATGCGCATCACCGCGACCGGAAACATCGGGGAATACCGTTTTTATCCCGCCGTTTTCCGTTCCCATGCCCGCCTGACCTACGATCAGGTCTGGGCCTGGCTGTCGGGCGCGGAAGAGCAGCAGGCGGAAACCCGCGCCCTGATGCCGGTCTTGCGGAATCTGTACAAGCTTTTTTCCATCCTCGCCAAGGCGCGCGCCAAGCGCGGCGCGATAGATTTCGAGACCATCGAGACGGCGATGCGTTTCGATGCCAGCGGGAAAATCGAGTGCATCGTTCCGGTCGCGCGCAACGACGCGCACCGGCTGATCGAAGAATGCATGCTGGCCGCCAATGTCTGCGCTTCCGACTTCCTCGCCCTGCACAAGCAGGCCTGCCTCTACCGCATCCACGAAGGGCCGAATGCGGAAAAGCTGAAGAACCTGAGGAGTTTCCTTGCCGAATTCGGCCTTGCCCTGACCGGCGGGGAAATCCCGAAGGCCAAGGATTACGCGCAATTGCTGGAAAAGGTGAAGACGCGCCCCGACGCGCAACTGTTGCAGACCATCATGCTGCGTTCCCTGCGGCAGGCGTTCTACAGCCCGGACAACCTGGGCCACTTCGGCCTGGCCTATGAGCACTACACCCACTTCACCTCGCCGATCCGCCGTTATCCCGATCTCCTCGTGCATCGCGCCATCAAGGCGGTGCTGGGGCAGAAAAGCTATACCCCGGATCATCTCGACGGCGACTGGGAAAACATCGGCCTGCATTGCTCGCAGACCGAGCGCCGCGCCGACGAAGCGACGCGCGACGTGGAAAACTGGCTGAAATGCTATTACATGAAGGAGCGCATCGGGGAAGTGTTTGCCGGCTCCATTGCCGCCGTCACCGCCTTCGGTATTTTCGTCGCCTTGGACGAGGTCTATGTCGAAGGGCTGGTGCATGTCTCCGAACTCGGCGCGGATTATTTCCAGTTCGATCCCGTCAAGCACCAGATGCTGGGCGAGCGCACCGGGCAGCGTTTCCGCCTGGGCGACCGCCTTACCGTCCGCCTCGTCCGCGCCGACCTGGAAAGCAACCGCATCGACTTCGTCCTCGCCCCGGAAAGAAAAACGGAGACGGTAAAACCGGCGGTGAAAGTGAAGCCGGAAGTGAAGAAATCGGAGGCGGAGAAAAAGAAGGCGAAAGCCGGAAATACCAGGAAAGCGGCGGGGAAAACCGGGAAAAAGAAAGACTCGAGTCCGAATCTTCGGTAAAACGCCCAGGCACGGACGGGACGGCGCTCTGGAACTGGCTGAAATTTCTGGATATCCGAAAAGAGGAGGAACTGACCATGCTGACCCAAGACCCGCAAGTCGGAAAGGCGGTCGCCAAACTAATGGCGCTGTCGGAAGACGGAGAAGCGCGGATGATCGCGGAATCCCGCGAGAAACTGCGCCGCGACATCGCCGCCGCCGAACGCGCGGCCAGGGAAGAAGGACTGGAGAAGGGACGGGAAGAAGCGCAGCTTGCCATGGCCCGAAAGGCGCTGGAAAAAGGTCTGCCATTGGAAACGGTGATGGCGATTACGGGGCTTTCCCAATCCGCCTTCTCTTGTTGCAATCCGAAGGGCAAAACAGGCATTGACATAAGCCTGTCACACAAAAGTCCGCTGTAGCGGGATGGATAAGGCCAAGGACCTTTTCAACGGGTGAGCTATTCGGCGCAATGGCGCAATTGCGCGATGTCCGCTGACAGGGGCACAAGCTCCGGCGCGTCGGGCGAAAAGCTGGCGCGGATGTTTCGCAAGCGTGAGGGCGGCGTGGGATGAGTGCTGGCGAAGGCCGGCCGTTGCGACATATCTGGATAGGTCTCTACGATGTAGTTGAAAAACGCATCGGCGCCATTGGTATGGCCGTAATGCGCGCGCAACGCCGCGAGCGCCTCATCATCCGCCCGCGCCTCTTGGTCGCGCGAAAACTTCATCTGTGTCAGGCCAACGGCCCAGCCCACCAGCGTGCCGCCGTCGCT
>JAITDH010000172.1 GCA_031282665.1 Zoogloeaceae bacterium
CGCATGTGCCGATGCGGCTGCACGACGTAACGCCCCGTTGGGGCTACATGATCTTGAGGCCATGTTCCCCCCGGCTGACGCCGGGGGTTATCGAAATCGCGTCCCTTCGGGACGCATCCGGCATGGTCATTCATGGCAGATAGCGGATAACGGCGGAATTCAGGATTATTGACATGGCATCCTCCACTTTTAAGGAAGCGTCAAAGAGTAAACCCTACTTTTTGTCGGTTCAGTCAGCAAAAAAGAGCAGGCAAAGCCCGCCCTTTTTTGGTGAAAGAGCAACGCAACACCAAGGCTGGGCTGGCTTTTGTGCGGGATAGACATGGACGCACCCTACAGAAAACAGAAAATCGGGCAACATCTTGCCGCTGGCGGCACAATCGGAACCGGACGGCAGGGAACTTGCCGAGAGAAAGGAACATCATGGAGAAGCTTGTCGATTGGCTGTGGCCAGCCGAAGTGGAGGAGACGCTGCGCCATGCCGTCTCCAGCGACACGGGGCGCGTGCGCGCGGTGTTGGACAAGGCGCGCGAGTTGCACGGGCTGGACGCGGACGACGTGGCGGCGCTGTGCGGCGCCGCGCCTGAACTGACGGAAGAGTTGTTCGCCGCCGCCAGGGAAGTCAAGGAACAGATTTATGGGCGGCGCATGGTGCTGTTCGCGCCGCTCTATATCTCCAATGTCTGCGGCAACGATTGCAGTTATTGCGCGTTCCGCGCGGGCAACCGGGCGCTTGCGCGCACGGCGCTCGACATGGACGCGATTCGCGCCGAGACGCGCGCGCTTGTGAAACAAGGGCACAAACGCCTGCTGCTGGTGGCCGGGGAAGGTTATTCCAGGGCGCTTGGCGGTTTTGGCTACATCCTCGACGCGATCCGGGCTGTCTATGAAGTCACCGAGGCGCAAGGTCATATCCGGCGGCTCAACGTCAACCTCGCGCCGTTGACGGTCGACGAATTCACACGCCTGAAGGAAGCCGGGATCGGCACCTACCAGCTCTTCCAGGAAACCTATCACCGACCGACCTACGCGGCGGTGCATCTTGCCGGTCGGAAACGCGATTTCGACTGGCGGGTCACGGCGTTCGACCGCGCCATGCAGGCTGGCATCGACGACGTCGGCATGGGCGTACTGTTCGGTCTTGCCGACTGGCGGTTCGAGATTCTCAGCCTGATGCGGCACATCGCCCACCTCGAAGCACTCTTCGGCGTCGGTTGCCATACCATCAGCGTGCCGCGCATGGAACCAGCGGACGGATCGGCGCTGTCGATGGCGCCGCCCGCGCCGGTCAGCGACAGCGATTTCAAGAAGCTGGTCGCCATCCTCCGCCTGGCCGTGCCCTACACCGGCATCATCCTGTCGACGCGCGAATCGGCGGCGATCCGCCGCGAATGCTACGCGCTCGGCATTTCGCAAATTTCCGCAGGCAGCCGCACCAATCCGGGCGGATACGCTGGCAATGAATCGGCCGGTCAGTTCCAGCTTGGCGACCACAGACCGCTCGACGAGGTGATCGCCGAACTGGCGGCGATGGGCTTCATTCCCTCGTTCTGTACGGCCTGCTACCGGCTTGGACGCACCGGGCGCGACTTCATGGATCTTGCCAAGCCCGGACTGATCAAGCAGAAATGCGATCCCAACGCAGTAACCACTTTTCTCGAATACGTGCTCGATTACGGCTCGGACGCCGCCCGTTGCGCGGGTGAGGCGGCCATCGCCTGCGAACTGGGCCGCATGGAAGCCAAGACGCGGCGCAATGCCGAAAAAATGCTCACGCACATCCGCAGCGGAAAACGGGATGTCTTCTGCTGAACCCTCCATGACGCGCGTCGAAACCGATACGCTTGGCGAATTTGCCGTTCCGGCCGATGCCCTGTACGGCATCCACACCGCGCGCGCGCTGGTCAATTTTCCACTGAGCGGGCGACCATGCGCGCCAGCGTTGGTGCGCGGCATGGCGCTGGTCAAGCTCGCGTGCGCGCGGACGAACACGGCGACCGGGCATCTCGACCGGGAAACCGGCGAAGCCATCGCGACAGCCTGCCATGAACTGGCGGAAGGCCGGGCAGGTTTGCCCGATGCGGTCGTCGTCGACGCCTTGCAGGGCGGCGCTGGCACCTCGCTCAACATGAACGTGAACGAAGTGCTCGCCAACCGCGCCGAGGAAATACTCGGCGGCAGGCGTGGCGAATACCGGCGGGTGCATCCCTTGCGGCATGTCAACCTGCACCAGTCGACCAACGATGTGTTTCCGACAGCACTCAAGGTGGCCGCAACCGGCGCGCTGCACCGGCTGGAAAAGGCGATCTCGGCGTTGCAGATGGCGTTTCAGGCGCGCGAGCACGATTTCGCCGCAATCGTCAAGGTTGGCCGTACACAGTTGCAGGACGCCTGTCCGCTGACGCTTGGCGCGGAGTGCTCGGCCTGGGCGGAGGCCCTTGGCCGCGACCGCTGGCGTGTGTTCAAGTGCGAGGAGCGGCTGCGCGTGGTCAATCTCGGCGGTACGGCCATCGGAACCGGCCTGACCGCCCCGCGCGACTACATTTTTCGCGTCGTCGACGCATTGCGCGAAGCGACGGGCATGCATTTCGCGCGTGCCGAAAATCTCGTCGACGCCACGCAGAACGCCGACGCCTTCGTCGAGGTTTCCGGCATTCTCAAGGCGCACGCGGTCAACCTGTTCAAAATATCCTCCGATCTGCGCCTGCTGGCCTCGGGGCCGCGCGCCGGACTGGGCGAAATCCGCCTGCCGCCCGTGCAGGTCGGTTCCAGCATCATGCCGGGCAAGGTCAATCCGGTGATCTGCGAGGCCGTCGGCCAGGCCGCGCTGCAAGCCATCGCGCAAGACCAGGCGGTAACGCTCGCCGCGCAGTCCGGCCAGCTCGAACTCAACGCTTTCCTGCCGCTACTGGCGCATGCGCTGCTCGGCAACCTCGATCTGCTCGAACGCGCCAACACGCTGTTTCGCGCGCGCTGCATCGACGGAATCGAAGCCGACGCCGAACGTTGCGCCGGACTGCTCGACGCCTCGCTCGTCCAGGCCACCGCGCTGGTTCCGGCGCTGGGCTACGAACTGGCCGCCGAAGTGGCGCAGGAGTCGCTGCGGGATAGGCGCACGATCCGTGCCGTCGTCCTGGCGCGTGGTCTGCTCATCCCGCAAACGCTCGACCGGCTGCTGTCACCGGAAGTGATGACGGCATTGGGGCAAGCAAATGAATGATTCGCCAGATTCCCTCCAGGAAACACCCAAGGGCCTGCGCCTGCACATCGGCCTGTTCGGCCAGCGCAACAGCGGCAAATCGACGTTGATGAACGCGCTGGTCGGGCAGGCGGTGTCGATCGTCTCCGCGCATCCCGGCACGACCACCGATCCGGTGGAAAAGGCTTTTGAACTCGCGCCGCTCGGCGCCGTGGTGTTCATCGACACCGCCGGTCTCGACGACGCGGGCGAACTGGGCGCGTTGCGCGTCGAACGGACGCGGGCGGTGATCGAGCGCACCGACCTGGCGCTGATCGTCGTCGCCGACGGCCGGATCGGCACACTCGAACAGGAACTGATCGCCACCCTGCGTGCGCAGCGCACGCCCTTCGTCGTCGTCTTCAACAAGGCGGACCTGAACGAACCTGCCAAGGCGCTGCTCCAGGAACTGGCCAATGACGACATCGAGTCGGCCACCGTCTGCGCCGCGCAAGGCCAGGGCATCGACGCGCTCAAGGAGGCGATGATCCACCGGGCGCCGGGCGGCGGACTGGAAGAAGCGCGTCTGATCGGCGACCTGATCGGCCCCGGCGATCTTGTCGTGCTGGTCGTGCCGATTGATCTCGGCGCGCCGAAAGGGCGGCTGATCCTGCCGCAGGTGCAGACGTTGCGCGATATTCTGGACAGTGACGCGGCCAGCCTGATGGTCAAGGAACGCGAGCTGGCGGCACTGCTGCCCAGGCTGTCCGTGCCGCCGCGCCTCGTCGTCTGCGATTCGCAAGTGGTGCTCAAGGCCGCCGCCGATACGCCGCCCGAAATTCCGCTGACCACTTTTTCGATCCTGCAAGCCCGCTTCAAAGGGGATGTGATCGGTTTTGCCGAAGGCGCGGGCGCGATTTCGCGCCTTGTGCCCGGAGACCGCGTGCTGATCGCCGAAGCCTGCTCGCACCACGCGCTGGCCGACGACATCGCGCGTGTAAAAATTCCACGCTGGCTGCGCCAATTCGCTGGCGGTGGCCTGGAGATCGAAATCCGGTCGGGGCGGGATTTTCCCGCCGACCTGACCCCCTACGCGCTGATCGTGCAATGCGGCGGCTGCACGGTGACGCGCCGCCAGATGCTCGCGCGCCAATATCGCGCGGCGTGCCAGGGTGTGCCGATGACCAATTACGGCATGGCCATTTCCGTGGTGCAGGGCGTCCTCGACCGTTCGCTGCAATGTTTCCCCGCCGCACTGGACGCCTATCGCCGCGCGCTGGCGGCGGGCGCAAACGCATCTTCCGGGTGTCATTGACATGGGCATCGCGGCGGCTGGCGGCACGGCGACGATTGTTTGGCATCGGCACGCGCCAGCCCGTCCAGCCCGTCCGAAAGCTTCCAGCGCATTTGCCCATCTGCTCGCGGGCGATTGGCAAAACAGCGGCGGCGTGCGTGAGGTGCTGCGCCGTATCCTGTCCACGACCGATCCGCAAGAGATCGAAGCGTTGCGCGAGGCCACCGAAAGCACACTGCGCGCGCATTGCGGCGACGACGTGCGGCTGCGCGGCCTGATCGAATTCTCCAATCGTTGCGCGCTCGACTGCCGCTATTGCGGCATCCGCCGCGGCAACCGGAACCTTGCGCGCTATACGCTGACCCTGGATGAAGTCGTGGCCTGCGCGCGCTGGTGCGCCGACCAGGGCTATGGCTCACTGGTTCTGCAAGCCGGCGAGCGGCGCGACCGCGTGTTTACGCGCCGCGTCGAAACGATGGTGCGCGCGATCAAGGCCGCGACACGTGGCGCAACGCGGCCGGAAGGGTTGGGCATCACCCTGTGCCTCGGCGAACAAAGCGAAGAAACCTATGCGCGCTGGTTCGCCGCTGGCGCGCATCGCTATCTTCTGCGCATCGAAACCACGTCGCCCACGCTGTTCGCCGCCCTGCATCCCGCCGAACAGCGCATCGAAACGCGCATCGCCTGCCTGAAGACGCTGCGCGCGATGGGCTACCAGGTCGGCACCGGCGTAATGATCGGCCTGCCGGGCCAGACGATCGAGCATCTGGTCGACGACCTCCTGTTCTTCCGCGACATGGACATCGACATGATCGGCATGGGCCCCTATATTCCGCACGCCGACGCCGTGCTGCCCGGCGCGCAGGCGATCCCCCCCGCGCCGGAACGCCTGCGCCTTGGCCTGCGCATGATCGCCGCCGCCCGCCTTCTGCTGCGCGACATCAATATTGCCGCCACCACTGCCTTGCAGGCGATGACCGACGACGGACGCGAACAGGGTCTGTGTTTCGGCGCCAACGTCATCATGCCGCAGGTCACGCCCCCGCGTGTGCGTCCGTTGTACACGCTCTACGAAGGCAAGCCCTGCCTCGACGAATCCGCCGGTCAGTGCGCCGAATGCCTCGAAATGCGCATTGCCTCGGTCGGCAGAAAAATAGCGCGGGATCAGTGGGGCGATTCGGCGCGTTTCGCAAAGCGGAACCTGTCCCGATCACGTCCTTGAGCGGATGCTGAA
>JAITDH010000178.1 GCA_031282665.1 Zoogloeaceae bacterium
GCGATTCCGTCATTTGTTCGTCACCAGCGCTGGCGCCGCTGATTTTTGATTTGCGATGCTGCGCATCGTGAGGGTTGGAATGTCGGATTGCGCCTTCGGCTTATCCAACCTACGAAACCCGAGCGTTCTGTCTTCTGAGCGTTCTGCTCTCACTGTCTTCTGTCTTCCGTATTTGGTAACATGGCGATATGAGCGTCCCCCTTTCCGCCCTGCTGCAACAGGAACAAACACTGCGACTGGTTTGGGTCAAGTACCAGGCACACCCAAGCTTTGCGCAGTTCGTTGTTTTTTCTTCCCTTCTTACCCACCTCACGGATACGCTGACCACGGAATCGCAGGCGGGGCTTCTGTATGCCTGCCGCCAGCTCGAACAAAAGGCCCTCGCCCTGTTCGGCGACGAGCACAGCCACCCGATCCCGGATGCGGATATGGAGTACCTGGGCAAGCGGGTGGTGCGCCTGGGCGAGCTGATGCGTTATTACGCCGACAAGGAAAAACGCTTGCAGCGCGAAAGACGCCTGTCGACGGAGAAAGAAGCGGAAAAAGGAACAAAAGAGGCGGAGAGGGAAAAAGACAGGGATGACGTAGTCATCGACAGGCAACGGGTTTACCTGATCGGGGGCCTCGAGGGGCAAGGCGCTTGGCATGAACTGGCCGCGCAATTGGGATATTTCGGCGTCGATGTGCGCCAGGGCGGCTGGCGTCTGCCCGAGGCGGACGATGCCGACCTGAGCGTATACCTGGCCGACGTGAGCGGGCAGATCGCGCCGGAACGTCTGCACTTCCTGCAAACCCTGCGCAAACGGCGGCCCATGGCGCGCATCGTCTGCCTGAATGTGCCGGATGATTTCACCACCATCCACCGCGTCCTGCAATCGGGCGTCGATCACTGCCTGAGCAGCGACGTCGCCCTGCAACAGATACTGGCGCTGGTGCTGGGGCAAAAGGGCAATGGCGAACAGGAATCCTACCGGGTGCTGGTGGTCGAGGATTCGCCGACGGCGGCGCGCGCGATTCGCAACAATCTCGAGGAACACGGCATCCGCGTCCATGAACTGCGCGACCCTTCGTTTTCCCTGCAAGCCATCCGCCAGTTCCAGCCCGACCTGATCCTGATGGACATGTACATGCCCTACTGCACCGGCGTGGAAGCAGCGCAGGTCATCCGCCAGCATGACGAATTCCTCAGCATCCCCATCGTCTACCTTTCCGGCGAAAGCAATGTCGGCCTGCAAGTGGCGGCCCTGCGCCTGGGGGGCGACCAGTTCCTGACCAAGCCGTTCAATCCGGTGCTGATGAATGCCGTCATCAAGAGCAAGATCGACCGCTACCGCGCCCTGCGCCATTCGATGGAAAACGACAGCCTGACCGATCTCCTGAACCATATCAGCAGCAAGCAGACGCTTTCCGGCACGCTGGAAAAACTGCCGCCGGGACATGTCCTCGACGTCGCCATGCTGGACATCGACCATTTCAAGAAGGTCAACGACACGCACGGCCACCAGGTCGGCGACCAGGTGATCCGCAGCCTGGCCTGGCTGCTGAAGCAGCGCCTGCGCCACGGCGATATCGTCGGCCGCTACGGCGGGGAAGAATTCGTGCTCGGGCTGGTCAACAAGACGCCCGGTTGCGCGGTGGAAGTGCTCGACAGGATCCGCGAGGATTTCCAGCGCATTCCCTTTACCGGCACGGGCGGCGCGGTCTTCCACGTCAGTTTCAGCGCGGGCGTGGCCACCCATCGCGCCGACACGCCCATGCATCTGGAATTCCTGCTGGAAGCGGCGGACGGGGCGCTCTATGAAGCCAAGCGGCAGGGACGCAACCGGATCATCATGGCGTGAACGGGGCAAACGAAACCAGCCGGGCGCGCCGCTTGCGGCAACGAGCGCGGGAACGCTGGCTGATCTGCCGGGAAGCCCTGGCGACATCCTGGCCCTTGCTGCTCCTCGCCGCGGCGGGATTCGCCCTGGCATTCCATTTCGTCAAGCCCGCGCCACCCACGCGCCTGGTGATGAGCACCGGGCGGGAAGACGGGCTTTATCACGCCTTCGCCCTGCGCTACCAGGAATTTTTCGCGAAAAACGGCATCACCCTCGAACTCCTCCCTTCACAGGGTTCCGGTGAAAACCTGCGGCGCCTGCAGGAAAACACCGCGCAGGTCGCCTTCGTGCAGAGCGGCGTCGCCTCGGGGATGCGGCGCACCGAGGGCCTGCTCTCCCTGGGCAGCGCCTTCTACGAACCGCTCTGGGTCTTCGTGCGCAGCGAGCGTCCGCCGCAAAGACTCTCCGAACTGGCCGGCAAGCGGGTCACGATCATCCAGGAAAGCAGCAGCGGACACGCCCTCGCCCATCGTCTCCTGGCCGCCAACGAACTGGGCGAAAAGGATATGCGCCTCCTGCCGATGAGCGAATTGGAAGCCGCCAGCGCCCTGCAACAGGGGGAACTGGACGCGCTGCTTATCATCGCCGCGCCGGAATCGCTGGTCGTGCAGGTGCTCCTGCGCTCGCCGGGCGTGCATCTGATGAGTTTCGTCCAGGCGGAAGCCTACCTTCGCCGCTTTCCCTACCTGTTTCGCCTCTCCATGCCGGAAGGCGCGGTGGATCTGGTGCGCGACTATCCGCCGCGGGACACCGAACTGCTCGCGGCGACCGCCAACCTGGTGATCCGGGAAGACCTGCATCCGGCCTTGCAAACCCTGATGCTTTCCGCCATGCGCGAAGTGCACGGCAAATCCGGCTTTTTCCAGAAGCGCGGCGAATTCCCCGCCGCCAAGGACAGCGACCTGCCGCTCGCCCCCGCCGCCGAACGCTTCTACGCCTCCGGGCCGCCCTTCCTGCAACGTTACATGCCCTTCTGGCTGGCGGTATTGGCGGATCGCTTCCTGATCCTCATCATTCCCCTCCTCACCCTCCTCCTCCCCCTGGCGCGTTTCGCGCCCGCGCTCTATAGCTGGCGCATCCGCGCGCGCATCTGCCGCGCCTACGGCGAACTCAAGTTTCTCGAAAACGATCTCGCCAAAACCACCGATCCGCAAGAACGGCAGGCGCTGATCAAGCGCCTGGACAGCATGGAAA
>JAITDH010000048.1 GCA_031282665.1 Zoogloeaceae bacterium
GCCACTGTGCGTCTGATTTCGACATCTGTCTCGTCGCCATGACGGCGCGCGGCTTCGTCGTAAGCCGCGATGGCGCTTTCCTTTCGATCATGAAAAGAGCATCCTTTGTCGAACATTGCCTTGGCGACGATCCTGCGAGTTTCGATATCCCGATCCTCGCCGTAGCGGCGCACGATTTCATCTTCCGGGCAATGCGGGTGACGCCTGACATTGCCGGGCATTCATGGATCTGCGTTCATGAAGGTTGATACCGTAAAGTGCCAGCGTGTTTTCGGCGGCATTTTCTGTGTGCTGACATTGGCGGCAAGCGGCTTTTTCGCCTTTGAGATCCACGCGAATCTGGCGAACCGGATGTTCAGATCAGGATGAAGCGGTGGTTGTGCGCTTCCTTTTCCAGCGCTTCCTGCGCCATGGCTATCGGGAAGCCGACGATGCAGACGAGCCAGTGGCGCCTGTCGTAGGTAATCATCATCGGGAGCAGGTTGTTTTCCTTGTCGTTGCCCATGTGCAGCGGATGGCCTTCCTCGTAGTGCATGTACAGGCGTTCGCGGGGGGCGAACAGGCAATCGACGAGGCTGGCCAGCACTTTTTCGGGATTGCTGGCGACCTGCTGGGCGCTGGCGAGACTGGAGACCGCCTGGGCGGCGTGCGTGGAGGCGATACGGGCTTCCTGGAGCAATTCCTGTTGCGAGCGGACCTGTTCCAGTTTTTTTTCGTAGTGCAGGTGCTGGTTGGCGAAGCCTTGCAAGAGGCTGTCGAAGGCGGCGTCCCGCAAGGCGCGGCGGACGGCGCCGGCGCTGCGGCGCAGGCTGCGGACGGTGTGGTCCACCAGGAGGTATTTGCCGTCCGGCGTCGTTTTCCGGCGCACGCCGAGGAGGGCGTAGACGCGGTCGCGCCCGCGCTTGATATGGTGGGAAAGCTCGTTCTTGACGGCGAGCGAGCGGCCAAGGCAGACCATCAGATCTTCCTGTTGCGGGAAAATTTCAGGCAGCGGCGGCTGTTTGCTGTCCAGTTCGAAGGGGCCGGGGATGCTGCCCAGCACTTCGGAGTAATAAAGCCGCGCCAACTGGATGGCGGGCATCAACTCTTCCCGGCAGGACGCCAGCCCGGCAAGCCGCCGATCGGTCATTTCGATCACGTGCGCCAGCAGATCCTCTTCCGCTTCCTCTTCTGGAGAACGTTCCTTTTCCGTGCCGATCAAGCGGCCCAGATGAGTGAAAAGGCTCATGTTGTTTTCTCCATACCCGGTTGCCCTACATAGGATTAGCCGACAAGCCGTAAGGATAGAGTATCGCGCATTGGGGAACAAGGGAATTGAGGGCGCAAAAACGGTAACAATCAAGGAGATGGTCGGCACGAGCAACATTTTTGCATTTTCTTTTCCTTCTCCCGATCATCGGGCCTTGACTGTATACTCTCAATCTTTGGCTTTCGCTTGCGAAAACAGGGCTATTCATGAAAATTCTCGCGATCACCAACCAGAAGGGCGGGGTGGGCAAGACGACGACGGCGGTGAATCTGGCCGCCAGTCTGGCGCAGATGGAAAAGCGCGTGCTCCTGATCGACCTCGACCCGCAGGGCAATGCGACGACCGGCGCGGGGATTTTCAAGCGCGAGGCGTTGCCGACGGTCTACCAGCTCCTGCTGGGCGAGGCGCGGCTGGCGCGGGTGGTGCTGCCGACCGATTTCGGCTTCGGCGTCCTGCCCGCCAACCGCGAACTGGCCGGGGCGGAGGTCGAACTGGTGGATCTGCCGCGGCGGGAGTTCCGGCTGGCCGAGACCTTGAAGGACGCGCCCTACGATTTCATCCTCATCGACTGCCCGCCGGCGCTCAATATGCTGACGGTGAATGGCCTGGTTGCCGCCGACGGGGTGCTCATTCCCATGCAATGCGAGTATTACGCGCTGGAAGGCTTGTCCGACCTGGTCGAGACGCTGAAAAAAATCCGCGCCCACCTGAATCCCCGCCTGGAAATCGAGGGATTGCTGCGCACCATGTACAACCCGCAGAGCACCCTGACACAGCAGGTGTCCGGCGAACTGGAACGCCATTTCGGGAAAAAGCTCTACACGACGATCGTCCCGCGCAACGTGCGGCTGGCGGAAGCGCCTTCCTACGGCAAGCCGGTGCTGGCTTTCGACAGGAGTTCCAGGGGGGCGCAGGCCTATCTGGCGCTGGCGCGGGAAATGCTGGAACGCATGGGATTGGCTGAAGAAGGAATGGCGGCATGAAGAAGAAAGGTTTGGGGCGCGGCCTGGACGCCCTGCTTTCCGGCAACGGCGAAACGACGGCGGACGAGCAGCGGACCTTGCCGACCGGCTGCCTGGCGCCGGGCAAGTACCAGCCGCGCAGCCGGATGAATGAAGAGTCCTTGGCGGAACTGGCCGCCTCGATCCGGGCGCAGGGCATCGTCCAGCCGATCCTGGTGCGCCCGGTCGACATCACGCCGGGCGCGGAGCGTTACGAGATCGTCGCGGGCGAGCGCCGCTGGCGGGCGGCGCAACTGGCGGGGCTGGAAAATGTCCCGGTGCTGGTGCGGACGATCCCCGACGAGCAGGCGCTGGCCATGGCGCTGATCGAGAATATTCAGCGGGAGGATCTCAATCCCCTGGAGGAGGCGCTCGGCCTGCAACGGCTGATCGACGAATTCAAGCTCAAGCACGAGGAGGCGGCGGACGCGGTCGGCCGTTCCCGCCCGGCGGTTTCCAACCTGCTCCGCCTGTTGCAACTGTGCGAGCCGGTGCAGGAAATGCTGCTCGACAACCGGCTGGACATGGGCCACGCGCGCGCCCTCCTGCCCCTGCCCGCCGCCGGGCAGATCCAGCTTGCGCAGCAGGTCGCGCAAAAGGGTCTTTCCGTGCGCGACGTGGAACGGCTGGCGCAGCGCTACCTGAATCCGCCCAGGCGGGCGGCGGCGCAGGAAGCGGACCGGGATCTGCTGCGCCTGGAGGAAGAGCTTTCCGATCTGTTCGGCGCGAGCGTGCAGATTCGCGCCAATAAAAAGGGAGCGGGACGGATCAGCATCGAATTCGGCAACCTGGATCAACTGGAAGGTCTCCTGGGACGCTTGAGGTGATCCTGAGGTGAATCGTTCCGTGCCTCGTTTCCTGAATCGCGCCCTCCTTTCCCGGCTTGCGCGCATCCTGGCCTGGTTCCTGGGCCTGCTCGTCTTTTCCTTTCTCGCCTGCCTGCTTTTCGCGCGCTTCTGGCTTGCGCCACGCCTGCCGCAATACCTGCCGGAAATCCAGGCGAGCCTGAGCCAGTCCGCCGGGCAGCCGGTCCGCATCGGCGCTATCGAGATGGATTGGACGGAACTGAAGCCCTCCCTGACCTTGCGCGATGTCGGCATAGGCAGCGGCGTGGGTGGCGTAGAGGGGGAAGCGGAGGCGCTGACGGTGGAGCGGATAGACGCCCGTCTTTCCTGGCGCTCGCTGTGGGCCTGGAAGCCCGTTTTTTCCCTCCTCGCGCTGGAACATCCGCGTTTTTCCGTGCACTGGACGGAGGAAGGCGGCTGGCGGATCGCGGGCATGCCCGCCGCGCCGGAGGGAGACGGCGCGGGCCTGGAATGGCTGCTGGCCCAGCGGCGCATCCGGGTGCAGGGGGCGGAATTTTCCGTGCGGGACGAACGGGGCATCGCGCCGACGCTCTTTTTTTCCGGCATCGCGATGGACTGGCGCAACAGCGGTTCGCGCCACCGTTTCGGGCTGAACGCGAAAGTGGCAGCGAGCGAAGATGGCAGGGAAAACGAGGAGAGCGGGGCGAAAGCCCTGCTCGATATTCGCGGCGATTTGTACGGGAACAGCGGGATGCCGTTTTCCCGCTGGGAGGGGCAGATCTACGCCCGCCTGGAAGCGGGGCCTCTTGCCGCGTGGCGGCATTGGCTCGGGCCTGCCGGGGTCGATGCCAGCCATTTCGCGCTGGACGCGGCGAAAGGCGCGGCGCAGCTCTGGCTGGAGCGGCAGGCGGACGGCTGGCAGGGAACGGCGGATGTCGCGCTGGCCGATGTGCGGACGCGGCTGGGGGAAAATCTGCCGGAACTGCGGCTGCATGAAGCGGCGGGACGCCTGGAACTGGCGCGTGACAAGGAAGGGAAATGGCGTTTTTCCAGCCACGGCCTGCGCCTGCGGGAAGAAAACGAAGAGGGCAAGGCCGGTAATGAAACCGGCAAGGAACTGCTCGCCCCCCTGGACCTGACGGTAAGCTGGCAGGAAGAATTGGTGGAAAAAGTAGCGGAGACAGCGGAAACGGCGGAAGCGCTGCCCAAGCAATTCAGCCTGACGGCGAATACACTGGATTTCCCCTCGCTCCTGAAACTTGCCGCCTACCTGCCATTGCCCGACGCGAGCCGGAACACGCTGCGCCACTACCGGCCGGAAGGCGTGTTGCGCAATCTCCGCCTCGACTGGGATACGCGGCAGACGGACGACTGGCGCTATGCGCTGTCGGCCGATTTCTCCTCGCTGGGCATCCTGGCGAATGGCGCGATGCCGGGCGCGCAAGGGCTTTCCGGGCATGTGGAGGCGGATGGCAAGGGAGGACGCCTGAGCCTGGACAGCCGCCAGGTGCGCATTGCCCTGCCCGCCGTGTTCAACGAGCCGTCCTTTCCCCTCGGCAGGCTGGCGGCCGAAGTGGACTGGCGGCGGGCCGGAGATACGCCGGGCAATGTCATCGTGGAAATCCGCCGGTTGGATTTCTCCGGGCCGCACGCGACGGGCCAGGTCAGCGGGCGCTACGAAAGCCGCCCGGAAGAAGCGGGCGTCATCGACCTGGGCGGGAAATTCACCCGCATCAAGGTGGAGGAAGTCTGGCGCTACATCCCCAAGGTCTCGCATCCGGACACGGCCCGCTGGCTGCGCGCCTCGCTCATTTCCGGTTCCGGCGAAGCCGAGCTTACCCTGCGCGGAAACCTGGAAAAATTTCCCTTCTCGCGCCCGGAAGATGACGGCCTGTTCAAGATCACCGTCCAGGCGCGCGACGTCCTCCTGCGCTACAACAAGAACTGGCCGGACATCGAGGCCATCGACGCCGACCTGGAATTCGGCGTGGGCATGCAACTCGCCGTGCGCAACGCGCGCATTTTCTCCACCCGCATCGGCAGCGGGACGAAGGTCGTCATTCCCGACCTTTTCACGCGCGACCTTCATCTGCTCGTCGATGGGGAAGTAGCGGGCGCCACCGCGGAATTTTTCCGTTTCATCGAAAAAAGCCCGGTCGCCGCGTACATCGACCATTTCACCAGCGACATGCAGGGAGAGGGCGAGGGACGGCTCGAACTCAAGCTGGATCTGCCGCTCCACCACATGGACGAAAGCAAGGTCTGGGGACGCTACCATCTCACCGACAACCGCATCCGCTTCCTGCCCGAACTGCCCGCCGCCAGGGCGGTGCGCGGCACGCTGGAATTCACCGAAAGCGGCGTGCAGGTGCCGGAAATCCATGGGGAATTCCTCGGCAAACCCCTGCGCCTGAGCGCCAAATCCCAGGCCGGCGTCGTATTGATCGAGGCGGCCGGCGGTTTCGACACGGCGCGCCTGACGGAATTCGGCCAGCGTGTCCCTCCCCTCCTCCTCGCCCGCCTTGCCGGCAGCGCCGCGTGGCAGGCCGAAATCAAGGTCAGGAAACAGGCGGCGGATTTCCTCGTTTCCTCCAACCTGGAGGGGGTGGAAATCCGGCTGCCGCCGCCCTTCGCCAAGAGCGCGCAGGAAAGGCTCGCCCTGCGGCTGCAAAAAACCACCCTGCCGCAGGATCGCGGGCAACTGGTCTTCAGCCTGGGCGAAAAGGAAAACCGGAGCATGGAGGGCCTGGTATTCCTGCGCGCGGGACAGGCGGAACAGGGCGCCATCGCCATCGGCCAGCCCCTGCGCCTGCCGCGGAACAAACAGAGCCTGCATCTCCTCATCCGCCAGCCGGCGCTGGACGTAGACGCCTGGCAGGAAATCCTCGCTGGAGCCACTGCCTCCCCCACCACCCCCGCCACGACCAACGCCCTCCCGTTCTCTTTCTCCCTGGTCAGCGTGGAGGCCCAGGATTTCCACATTTTCGGCCATACCCTGAAGGAAGCCAGCCTGCGCGTCATTCCCCAGGAAAGCGAAAAATGGAAAATCATGCTCGCCTCGCGGGAAGCCGTGGGCGATCTTTACTGGGATAGCCGGGGCAAGGGGCGGATCACGGCGGATCTGCGCCGGGTGCGCCTGGAAGCGGGAGACAGCGCCCAGCCAACACAGCCAGCCCATCCAACCCGAGCAGCCCAGCCAACATCGCCGCAGGCGAAGCTGCCCGCGATGGATATCCGGATCGGCGATTTTTCCTATGGCGCGTGGCGTTTCGGGCAGGTTTTCGTGCAGGCGGAAAACAGCGGGGAAACCTGGCGATTGAACGAAATCGTCATCGACAATCCGGACGGGAAACTGACCGGCAACGGCAGTTGGCAGACCGCGCCGGTCGGCCGCAGCCGCCTGGATTTCCAGCTTGCCGTGGCCGACAGCGGCAAGCTCCTCGGGCGTTTCGGTTATCCCAACGCGATGCGCGGCGGCACGGCGAACCTCTCCGGGCAACTGGAATGGCGGGGCGGGCCGATGCAATTCGACCCGGATACCCTGGACGGCCGTCTCACCATCGACGCCCGCAAGGGCCAGTTTTCCAAGGTCGAACCGGGCGTCGGCAAGCTCCTCGGGCTGCTTTCCCTGCAATCGGTCAGCCGCCGCCTTTCCCTCGATTTCCGCGACATATTCAGCGACGGCTACGCCTACGATACCCTCGACGCGAAACTGACGATCCGGACCGGCACCCTCTATACCGACGGCGACCTGAAAATCGTCGGCCCCGCCGGAGCCGTGCTGATGAACGGCAAGGTGGACATGCCCAGCGAGAGCCAGGAACTGACGCTCACCATCCAGCCGGAACTGGGCGGCGTCGCCGCCGTCGGCGTCGCGGTCGCCGTCAATCCCCTGGTCGGCGCCGCCGCGCTGTTCGCGCAGAATTTCCTGAAAAATCCGCTGAACAGGGTATTCAGCCTGCAATACTTCGTCACCGGTACCTGGGACGACCCGAAGGTGGAGCGGCGCACCCGCTTTTCCGAAAACGGGGAGCACAGGCCGGAGAATGCGCCATGAATGAAAAAAACGTGGCATGAAAAAGCCCAGGAAACTGTTGAGCCAGCGCCATCCCCTGCTCTATTTCATCGCGGTATGGGCGAGGCGGATTCTGCGTTATTGCGCGTGGTATTTCGACGGCAAGACCTATGCCAGGAAACGAACGGCGGAAAAGCTGGCGTTCAGGGTCAAGAAACATCAATCCGTGCTGCTCAAGAAACTGGGCGAAAGCGACATGCAGTGGCAAATCAACAAGGTCGTCAATCTGAAAATCGCCGCGCAGAAGCTGAACGGCATCCTGATCCATCCGGGAGAAACCTTTTCCTTTTGTCGTCTGGTCGGTTTACCCACGCGCGGGAAAGGCTATCTGGAAGGGATGGAATTGTCGTTCGGCAAGGCGAGAGCGGGTATCGGCGGCGGCATTTGCCAGATGTCCAACCTCATTCACTGGCTGGTGATCCATAGCCCGCTGACGGTGGTGGAACGCTATCATCATTCCTTCGACCCTTTCCCCGACGACGGCAGGGTATTGCCGTTCGGCAGCGGCGCGACGGTTTTCTACAATTATCGCGATTATCGATTCACCAACGATACCGACCGCACCTTTCAAATCAATCTCTGGTTTTCGGAAAAATGCCTGGAGGGCGAATTGCGCGTCGACCGGGAATTCGACCATACCTGGCATGTGTTTGAAAAGGAACATCGATTCCTGAAAATAGAAGGCCAGTTTTATCGCAAGAATGAAATCTGGCGACATAAAATCCGGCGTTTCAAGGGCGATATCCTGGCCACGGAACTGGTTGCCAAGAATTTCGCCCGCGTCAGCTACACGCCGGAACATTTTGCGGACGACGAAGGTCAAGGAAACAATCCATGAGCGAAAAAACCCCCGCGCCACATGCCCGGCGCAACGCGCGCATCGCGGCCATCCAGATGATTTCCGGCACGGACGTGGCCGCCAATCTCGAACGGGCGGCCGGCCTCATCGCCCAGGCCGCCGATGCCGGCGCGGAAATCCTCGCCCTGCCGGAATATTTCCCGCTCATCGGCGCCAGCGACGCGAGGTTGCGAGAGGCCGGGGAAGCATTCGGCGGCGGCCCGATCCAGGACTGGCTGCGGGAGACGGCCAGCCGCCACGGGATATGGCTCCTCGCCGGCTCCATCCCCCTCTGCTCCGCCGATCCGGGGCGCGTCCTCAACAGCGCGCTGGTACTCGATCCGGCAGGCGAGGTGCGCGCCCGCTACGACAAGATGCACCTTTTTTCCTTCGACAATGGGCGGGAACACTACAACGAAGCCGACAACATCCTCCCCGGACACACCCCGGCCGCCTGCGACACGCCCTTCGGCCGCATCGGCCTTTCCATCTGCTACGACCTGCGCTTCCCCGAACTCTATCGCGCCCTGGGCGCGCCCGCCCCGCTCGACCTCATCTTCCTCCCGGCCGCCTTCACCGACGTCACCGGCCGCGCCCACTGGGAAATCCTCCTGCGCGCCCGCGCCATCGAAAACCAGTGCTACCTCCTCGCCGCCGCCCAGGGCGGCCGCCACCCCACCGGCCGCCTGACGCACGGCAACAGCATGATCGTCGACCCATGGGGCGAAATCCTCGCCCGCCTGGACAAGGGCGAAGGCTTCCTGCTGGCCGAACTCGACCACCGGCGCATCGAACACATCCGCCAGCAACTCCCGGCGCTCGGACATCGGCGGACGATACCGCCCATATCCTGTTGAGATGCCGACTGCGGAGAAGAGAAATGAAAAGGACCAAGTGGTTATGGATTGTTTTATTGGGGATTCTCTTTTTGGTTGGATGGGCCAATTCGTTTTTTAGCGCAAAAGATCCATATTTTGCTGGAGAGGCAGATTCATCTTTTTATCCATATTATGAATATGATGATGTGGAGAAAATGTTTCTGGCAATTGCTCGTCACGACAATGTAACGGTCAGAAAGCTGGTTGAAGAAAAACACTTCGATGTCAATGCGAATCTCGGATCTTCCAGATATCCTGCTTCGAAACCATTACATAATGCTATCTATTATGGAAACATGGAGATAATGCAGTATTTTATTGAGAAGGGCGCGAATATCAACGCGATAGAAGAATCTTCTGACAAACCGCCCTTGTGGATGGCGATCCGGAAAAATCGTCCTGAGATGGCGCTTTATCTTCTGGAGCATGGGGCGGATCCTGCGATCAGACAGATAGGGACGAGAATCAGCACCTGTCAGTACACCAAAAATGCTTCCCGGTCAGAAAATGGTGCTGGCATGGAGCGTGTGGTAGACCGGTTGCCGGGGTGCCGGGAAGCGCCAGAAGAACCGAACTGTTATAACAAGTGTTCATCGACACCAGGAGGTTGATGATGAAAAGGACCAAGTGGTTATGGATTGTTTTATTGGGAATTCTCCTTTTGCTTGGATTGGTAAATTCGTTTTTTAGCGCAAAAGGCACATATTTGGATGAAGGGGCAGATTCATTTCTTTATCCATATTATGGAAAAGGGGATGAGGAGAAAATGT
>JAITDH010000074.1 GCA_031282665.1 Zoogloeaceae bacterium
TTTTTCATGATTTCCCGCAACTCGTGGATTTCTCCCTTGAAGATGGTGTCGGCAATCAAGGGCGAATTGAGCAGGATTTCGAAGACGGCGACACGGCCGTTGCTGTCCTTGCGCGGCAACAGGCGCTGGGAGATGATCGCCCGCATGTTCAGCGACAGGCCCATCAGCATCTGCTGGCGCTGCTCTTCGGGGAAGAAGTTGATGATGCGCTCGATACACTGGCTGGCGCTGTTGGCATGCAGGGTGGCAAGGCACAGGTGGCCGGTTTCGGCAAAGGACATCGCGTATTCCATGGTGCGGCGGTCGCGAATTTCGCCCATCAGCACCACGTCCGGTGCCTGCCGCAGGGCATTCTTCAGCGCCGGTTCCCAATCCTCGGTATCCACGCCGACTTCGCGCTGGGTAATGATGCAGTTCTTGTGCTCATGCACGTATTCGATCGGCGACTCGATGGTGATGATGTGCCCGTAGCTGTTTTCGTTCCGGTAACCCACCATCCCGGCGAGCGAGGTGGTTTTCCCCGAACTGGACCCGCCGACCAGGATGACCAGTCCGCGCCGGGTCATGATGATGTCCTTGATGATGGGTGGCATGCCCAGTTCATCGATATCGGGAATGGCGGTATTGATGGTGCGCAGGATGACGCCGACGCGCCCCTGCTGGACGAAGGCGCTGACGCGGAAACGGCCGATGCCGGTCGGGGAAATGGCGAAGTTGCATTCCTTGGTGGCCTCGAATTCCGACGCCTGCCGGTCGTTCATGATGGCGCGCGCGAGTTCCGAGGTATGCGGCGCGGTCAGCACCTGGTTGGAAACCGGCATGATGCGCCCATCCACCTTGAGGGCGGGAGGAAAGCCAGCGGTGATGAAAAGATCCGATGCCTGCTTGTTGATCATCAGGCGCAGGAGATCGAGCATGAAGCCAAATGCCTGGTCGCGTTCCATGAGTGCTTCTCCTCCAAAAAATAAGGGACTACCTGTACTTCAAGGTCAATTCGTCGTAAAGGATTCCTTGTTGACGGCCCGTATCCGCGCCTCGCTGACCGAGACGACATTGCGCCGCACCAGGTCTTGCAGGCATTGGTCGAGCGTCTGCATCCCGCGCGCCTGCCCCGTCTGGATCGCGGAATACATCTGCGCCACCTTCGCCTCGCGGATCAGGTTCCGGATGGCGGGGGTGCCGATCATGATTTCATGCGCCGCCACCCGGCCATTGCCGTCCTTGGTCTTCAGGAGGGTCTGCGCGATGACGGCGCGCAGGGATTCGGAGAGCATCGCCCGCACCATGTCCTTTTCCGCCGCGGGGAAGACGTCGATGATCCGGTCGATGGTCTTGGCGGCCGACGAGGTATGCAGGGTGGCAAAGACGAGGTGGCCGGTTTCCGCCGCCGTCATGGCAAGCCGGATGGTTTCCAGGTCGCGCAACTCGCCCACCAGGATGACGTCCGGATCTTCCCGCAAGGCGGAACGCAAGGCGTTGTTGAAGGAAAGGGTATGCGGCCCGACCTCGCGCTGATTGATCAGGCATTTTTCCGAATCATAGACGAATTCGATCGGGTCTTCGATCGTCAGGATATGGGCAAAATTGTTTTTGTTGACATAGTCGATCATGGCGGCCAGGGTCGTGGATTTCCCCGTCCCGGTGGGGCCAACGACCAGGACGATGCCGCGCGGATAATCGGCGATCTCCTTGAAAATCGCCGGACACTTCAGTTCTTCCAGCGTCAGCACCTTGGAAGGAATGGTACGGAAGACGGCCGATCCGCCCCGGTTCTGGAAAAAGGCATTGACCCGGAAGCGGGCAAGATTGGGAATCTCGAAGGAGAAGTCGCACTCCAGCGTTTCCTCGTAGGTCTTGCGCTGCGCGTCATTCATGATGTCATATGTCATGGAATGCACGTCCTTGTGCTCCAAGGCCGGCAGGTTGATCTTGCGCACATCGCCATGAACGCGGATCATCGGAGGAAGACCCGCGGAAAGGTGCAGGTCGGAAGCATTATTCTTGACACTGAAAGCCAGCAACTCGGTAACGTCCATGAGATTTTTCCTGAAATCGCAAAAATGTACGGTGCCGCAAAAAACACGGCGAACGGTATACTCCGCAGTCCGTGGTTTTCACTCCTAGAAAATCTGCATGATTATGTGCTTAATTCCTGCCAACCTGCAAGCGGTTCAGCAGAAAATTCTCGCGGCGGCCCGCGCTTGTGGACGTTCCGCGGCGGAAATTTCCCTGCTCGCCGTCAGCAAGACCCGCCCCGCCGCCGAGGTGCTCGCCGCCGCGCGCGCCGGACAGCGCGATTTCGGGGAAAATTACGCGCAGGAAGGCGTCGACAAGATCCTCGCCCTGCGGGAAATGCTGCCGGAAACCCGGCTCGTCTGGCACTTCATCGGCCCCCTGCAGGGCAACAAGACCCGGCTCGTGGCCGGGCATTTCGACTGGGTGCATTCCATCGAGCGGCTGAAAATCGCCCAGCGGCTTTCCGAGCAACGCCCGGAGAACCTGCCACCCCTGCAAGTCCTGGTCCAGGTCAATGTATCGGGCGAAGCGAGCAAGAGCGGCGTCATGCCGGACGAAGCCGCCGCGCTCTGCCGGGCGATCGCCGCCCTCCCCCGCGCCCGCCTCGTCCTGCGCGGCCTGATGTGCATTCCCGCGCCGGCCGCCGACGAGGCCGGACAACGCCGGCCCTGCGCGCAATTGCGGGCGCTGTGGCAAAGCCTCCGGCAAGAAGGATTGCCCCTCGACACCCTTTCCATGGGCATGAGCGGCGACCTCGCCGCCGCCATTCATGAAGGCAGCACCCTAGTGCGTATCGGCACGGCCATTTTTGGAGCAAGAACATGAAAATTACCTTCCTCGGCGGCGGCAACATGGCCTCCGCCCTGATCGGCGGCCTGCTCCGGCAGGGCTTTCCCGTAGCCGACCTGCGCGTCGTCGAATGCCTGCCGGAACAGCGGCAAAAGCTCGCCGAACAGTTCGGCATCGCCTGCCTCGCCGCACCGGATGCTGCCAACCCCGCCATCCTCGATACCGACATCCTGACCCTGGCCGTCAAGCCGCAGCAAATGCGGGAAGCCATCGCCCCGCTCGCCGGACACCTGACCAGCCAGACCGTGCTCAGCATCGCCGCCGGGCTGACCCTGGAGACGCTTTCCGCCTGGCTGTCCGGCTACCGACGCATCATCCGCGCCATGCCCAACACCCCCGCCATGATCGGCCTCGGCATGAGCGGACTCTGCGCCCTGCCCGAAGTCGCCGCCCACGAACGCCGGAACGCCGAAACGGTGCTCAAAGCCGCCGGAGAAATCCTCTGGGTGGAAGAAGAAAGCCGGATGGACGCCATCACCGCCATTTCCGGCAGCGGCCCCGCCTATCTCTTCCTCTTCATCGAAGCCCTTGAAGCCGCCGCCGCCCGCCTGGGTTTCGCGCCGGAAGAAGCAAGGAAACTCGCGCTCGGCACCACCTTGGGCGCAGCGCAACTCGCCGCCGACTCCCCGGATTCCCCCGCCATCCTGCGCGAACGCGTCACCTCCAAGGGCGGCACCACCGCCGCCGCCCTTGCCGTCATGGCCGAAAAAGGCGTCGCCCAGGGCATCATCGCCGGCGCGGACGCCGCCTGCGAGCGCAGCAGGGAAATGGCGCGCCAACTGAAAAACTGATCCTTCCACCGCCTCTCCCCAACAACGACTCACAACCATGCGCGTCCTCAATTTCCTGCTCGAAGCCATCAGCAGCTTCTTCTGCGCCCTCTTCTTCCTGCGTTTTTTCATGCAATGGCGGCGCATTCCCTTCTACCATCCCTTCGGCGACTTCATCCTCAAGCTCACCAGTTGGGCAGTGCTCCCCCTGCGCCACCTGATACCGGGGATCGGCGGCTTCGACTGGGCCAGCCTCGTTGCCGCCTTTCTCTGCAAGCTCGCCCTCGTCCTGCTGCTCATGGCCCTGCAATATCTTTTCCTGGGCGCCTCCTTCCCTTCCCTCGTCCCGCTCATTCTCCCGGTTCTGCTCGTTGCCCTGAAAGACCTGCTGCTCGTTCTCCTTTCCCTGTTTACCCTGCTCCTCATCGTCCAGGTCGTTCTTTCCTGGGTCAATCCCGGCTCGCCCCTCGCCCTCCCCGTCGCGCAGCTCACCGCGCCCATCCTGGCGCCCATACGACGCCTGATTCCGCCCATCTCCGGCATCGACCTTTCGCCCATGGTTGCTTTCCTCATCCTGCAAGCCTTGTCCATGCTGCTGCACGAAATCATGATATGAACTGGATCGTCGCCGACAAGGACGGCTGTCTTCTCACCCTGCACGTGCAGCCCGGCGCGAAAAAAACCGCCATCGCCGGACTGCATGGCGACGCGCTCAAGATCCGCCTCGCCGCCCCGCCCGTCGATGGCAAGGCCAATATCGCCCTGATGCACAGCCTCGCCAGCTGGCTCGACCTTCCCAAAGCCGCCCTCACCCTGAAAGCTGGGCAGGCATCCCGCCGCAAAACCATCCATATAGAAGGAATGCCGGCGGAAGAAGCCGCTCGCCGCCTCCTGCCCGACACCTGAAACGCGCCAAACCAATTGACGATAACAGTATCTACGGCCCCGCCTGTCCATTCTCCGCCGCCGGTTCGACCGGGACGAAGACGAAGATGCCGCTGGATTCGCCGAAGGTGCCGAGGTATTGGCCCAGGCCGTTCGACGGCTCCTCTTCCAATGGCTGGAAGCCTTCGCAGGTGCGGTTTTCCACGACGAACATGTTTTTCCCCATCCGCAGGATGAAGGTGTTGTCGCCGGTCTGCCAGAGCTCGACGTGCGTTT
>JAITDH010000107.1 GCA_031282665.1 Zoogloeaceae bacterium
AGATAATAAAATCCTCAAATCAAAATCAATTTCCATAAAACCTTGCGTTTCGGGATGGGAGAGGAATAGTGGCCACATCAAAAGAGAAAAGAAAAACAGCTCGATTCCTGCAATACTCAAGGAAATGCTCTTTTTTATAAAGAAAAAAACATATTGAAAAATAGACAAGAGTAATGTAAAGACAAAAATCGTTGAAACAGAATCTGTGTTATGTACAATTCCCGAGAACGAGAAAATCATGATCGCGAGCGTACTAATCGCCCAACCGGCAATCGACGCATAATAATCAAATTTTTTTATTTTCCGCACCGGGAGCTTTCAGGGCATCGAAGCAGAGCGGTTTTGCTTTGAACCAAAGCATCGCGCATGAATTTCAAGCACCCGGCTCAAATCCGGTGTCGTTTTCTGGTTTCGGGTCCTTGCGCGCGTCGACGACCAGGGTATACAGGCGGCGGCTGTCGGCGCGCAGGATGTGGAAGCGCAGGCCGTCGATTTCCGTCTGTTCGTTACGCTTGGGCATCCGCCCCAGGTGGCGGAGGACGAGGCCGCCGATGGTGTCGCAATCCTCGTCGGAAAAGTGCGTGCCGAAAACCGCGTTGAAATCGCCGATCTCGGTCCTCGCCTTGACGCGGTAGCGCCCGGTGGCATCCTGGCGGATATTGTCGTGCGTTTCGTCGAAGTCGTATTCATCCTCGATATCGCCGACGATTTGCTCCAGCACGTCCTCGATGGTGACCAATCCGGCAACGCCGCCATATTCATCGACCACGATGGCCATGTGGTTGCGCGAAACGCGGAATTCCCGCAGGAGCACATTGAGCCGCTTGGATTCCGGGATGAAGACCGCCGGGCGCATCCAGTCACGGAGATTGAATTCCTCTTCGGTTTGCAGGCGCAGCAGATCCTTGGCCAGCAGGATGCCCTGCACGTCGTCGCGGTCGCCGTCGACGACGGGAAAGCGGGAGTGGGCGGTTTCGATGACGATGGGGATGATTTCGGAAAGGGGGGCGCGCAGGTCGATGACGTCCATTTGCGCGCGCGGAACGAGGACGTCGGTGACGCGGGTTTCCGAGGCGAACAGCGCGCCTTCGATGATGGACAGCGCGTCCGCGTCCATCAGGTTCTTTTCGTAGGCGGAATACAGCAGCATGAGGAGCTGTTCGCGATCCTCGGGTTCGCGCAGCAGGAGGGAAGACAGACGCTCGAAAATTCCAGGTATGCCCATGATTTCAATCGGGGGAAAGATAGGGATCAGGATACCCCAGTCCGGCGAGGATTTCACGCTCGCGCGCTTCCATGGCTTCGGCCCCGGCTTCGTCCGCGTGATCGTAGCCTTGCAGGTGCAACATGCCGTGGATGGTCAGGTGGGCGTAATGCGCTTCCTCCGTCTTGCCCTGTTCCGCGGCTTCCCGGGCGACCATCGCCGGACAGACGACCAGGTCGCCGCGCAGGCAGGGCTCGATGTCGTAGGGAAAGGAGAGGATGTTCGTCGCGTAATCCTTGCCGCGATAATCGCGGTTCAATTGCTGTCCTTCCGCGGGGGAAACCAGGCGGATTGTGACTTCGCCGCGCGCCCCATCCGCCAGCGCCGCCTTCGCCCAGCGGCGAAACTGCGCTCTTTGTGGCAATTCGGGCAATCCAGGCGATTCGGGCAGGCTTTTTTCCGCGCAGGCGTATTGCACGGAAAGGGTGAAAAGCGGGCGGCTCACGGCCCATGTCCTTCGTAGGCGGCGACGATGCGGGCGACCAGCGGATGACGCACCACGTCTTCCCGGGTAAAACGGGTAAACGCGATGCCGCGCACCTCGCGGAGAATTTCCAGGGCTTCCGCCAGGCCGCTTTTCTGTCCCTTGGGCAGGTCGATCTGCGAGGGATCGCCGGTGATGATGGCCTTGGCGCCGAAGCCGATCCGGGTCAGGAACATTTTCATCTGCTCCGGCGTAGTGTTCTGGGCTTCGTCGAGAATGACGAAAGCGTGATTCAGGGTGCGCCCGCGCATGAAGGCGAGCGGCGCGATTTCCAGCGCGCCTTTTTCGTACAGCCGCGCCACCCGCTCGAAACCCATCAGGTCGTAGAGGGCGTCATAGAGCGGGCGCAGGTAGGGATCGACCTTCTGCGCCAGATCGCCGGGAAGAAAGCCGAGACGCTCGCCCGCTTCCACCGCCGGGCGGGTCAGGATGATGCGCTCGACCAGTTCGCGCTCGAAGGCGTCGACGGCGCAGGCGACAGCCAGGTAAGTCTTGCCGGTGCCGGCCGGGCCGGTGCCGAAGGTGATGTCGTGCGCCTGGATGTTGTGCAGATATTCGACCTGGCGCGGGGTGCGGCCTTGCAGCCCGTTCTTGCGGGTCAGGAGCTGCGGCGAGCCGTTGACGCCTTCCGGCGGCCCGGTTCTGGACATGTGGCCGGTTTCGACCAGGCCCAGTTGAATGTCGTCCGAAGTGAGGGGAGCATCCGCCCGCTCGTAGAAATACAGGAGGGTCGCGGAAGCCTCGCCGGCGCCTTTCCCCTGCACGGAAAAACGCTCGCCGCGCCGGGCGATGCGTATGTCCAGGGCCGCCTCGATCTGGCGCAGGTTTTCATCGAGCGGGCCGCAGAGATTGGCGAGGCGCGTGTTGTCCGTCAGGGTCAGATGCGCGGTCTCCGCCGGTTTCTCCTTTTCCGTCGGCGGATTTGCGCGCTTGGTTCTCGGTGCTGGCATGGTGGGTCGGCTCGGATAGTGGAAAATTCGTGAAAAAATCATTCGCGGATGACGATTTCACCACGCAGGGAATGCGGCAGGGCTTCGGTGATTTTCACCTGGACGAAATGGTCGATCTGCCGCGGATTGCCCAGGAAATTGACGATCCTGTTGTTATCCGTGCGCCCGGCCAGTTCGGCGGGATTTTTCTTCGACACGCCTTCGACCAGGACCCGCTGGGTGGAACCGACCATCGTTTGCGAAATGGCCTGGGATTGTTCCTCGATCCGTTTTTGCAGGCGGACGAGGCGCGCCGATTTCACCGGGGCGGGCGTGTCGTCGGCCATCTCCGCCGCCGGGGTGCCGGGACGGGGACTGAAGAGGAAGGAAAAGGAAGCGTCGAATCCGATGTCTTCGATCAACTGCATGGTTTTCTCGAAATCCGCTTCGCTCTCGCCCGGAAAGCCCACGATGAAATCCGAGGAAAGGCAGATGTCGGGCCGCGCCGCGCGCAGTTTGCGCGCCAC
>JAITDH010000150.1 GCA_031282665.1 Zoogloeaceae bacterium
GCGCAGCCAGCCCTCGATCATGCCCAGGTCGTCGACCGACGGTTTGTTGCGCATCGGTCTTTGCAGCCAGCCCCAATCCACCATCCATTTCGTGCCCTGCGCCCACCACCAGTGCAGAAGCGCCGCGCCAAGCCCGGCCATGCCCAGCCATTTGTGCAGGCGATACATCTTGTCCAGCCCGTCGAGACGCGCTTCCAGCCATTTCAGGCGCAGCGCGAGGAGGAGCGAGACGCTCATGGCGCCCGCCGCGATGATGCCCGTGTATTGGACGAGGACTCCGCGCAGGCTGAAATAGGTAAAGGGTTGGGGATAGAAGGTGTCCGCCAGCCACCAGGCAAGGGTCAGCAGGGCAAGTAATCCCCAGAGGGCGAATTTGATGGGTTTCATGGAGATGTCGCTCGGATGAAGGAAAAGACGGAGCGAGTATAAGAGAAGGACAGGAGGGAACCTGTCATGCAAGTTTTAGGAATCGTAATCGGGCCGTAACACCTCGCCGCAACAAAAAGCAGCGGGCGGTTCATGCAAGATGAACCGCCCGCCTTTTTGTCATCCATCCGGATATCATCCGGATGCTGCCGGCTTATTTCCAGGAGGTGGCGCCGTTGGCTTTCCAGCCGTTTTCCAACTGCGACTGGAAGAGATAGCCCGCGCTCAATCCCTGCTTGTCCTTGAACAGGGCGCCTCGAACGATCATATTGCTTTCCGGTTGCTTGGCGTCGTTATAGAAGATTCCGTCGGTGGCCACCTGTCCGCTGGCGTACAGGGAATGGGTCTGTCCCAGGGCGTTCAGATCCGCCTTGGTGGAGAACGCGGCCTTGGCGAAATCGAAACTCAGGGAGCCGTTTCTGAGGCTGGCGGGAGCTTCCAGCTTGTTCAACGGATCGGTGACATGCGCCAGACTGTCCTGCAGGACGAAACTGACGCCGCCGCTGCTGGGGGTCTGTATGGAGCTGTCCTTGTCGCGCAGCAGGATGTAGCTGCCCAGGGATATCTGCACATATTTTCCCTCCGGCGGAACCTCCACGGTGGCGGGCAGTTGTTCGGAAATCGTCTGCCAGCGTCCCCAGATGATCGGAGAATGTTCCGGTTTCATGGGGTCCGGGGTGGTCGAGTTTTCCGGTTTTTGCAGGGCAATGATCTCCGCGTTGCTGGATTCGGAGGATTCGGCCTTGCCGCCATCCTCGGCGGGGGCGGCGTTGCCGTCCCCGGCGGGAGAGGTGGAAGGAGTGGTGGTGCCAGGCTCATCGCTCCGGCGCGGCGCGACCAGATCGGGCGACAGGGCGTCGCCCTTGAGAATCCGGGGCATGGTATAGCCTTTTTGCACCTGCAAGACGCTGGAAGTGCCGGCGAAAAGTTCCCGCCCTCCTTCGCAAGGCCCGGCGCCATGCGGAGAACAACGGGCATCGAAACCGGAGACGATCACGCCGCCGGAAATCACGGCGACGCGCGTTTCCCGTTCGTCGGCATAGACGCTGAAATCCGTGCCGCGCACTCCGATGGCGGCGACCGGCGTATTGAAGCGGAAATTCTCGCGCGCCTTGCCGACGGCCTCGCCGGAAATATTGCGCGCCACGCCTTTGTGCAGGGTGAATTTGAAACGGCTCTGCCCTGGATTGGCCTTGTCTATCTGATAGGCTTCGATGGTGGCCGTGCTGCCGGGACGCAGGATCAGGAAACCGTTGTCCACCGTCTTCAGGTACAGATAGCCGTCCGCCCCGGTGGACAGTTCGGCGCCGACGGATACGCCTTCCCCTTCCTTGACGAGCTTGCCCGCCATCCGGGTTTCACCGACCGCCAGCACGATCTTGCCGGCTTCTTCGGCGTGCGCCGCCGTCAGCCCGCAGGCCAGGAAAAAAGCAAGGACGGGAGCAAACCAAGCGCGTCCCGAGGCTCCTGTTTCCCTTTGCGGATGAAAATTATGTCGTATCATTATCCGTTCTCCACGAACACCGTATCGCCACGTAATTCTTTATTATAGAATTCACAGGCTTTTTGCGAGAGAAATTTACGGACCTTTCCCGGAAGCTTCAGTAACCGTTGTTTTTTTGCCTCATCAGGACAGGATTTTGCGTCGTTTCATCCCTTTTTTCTTGTTTTTTTATTGCATACTCATTCCGGCTGTGGCAGCGGATGATGGCGCTTACCAAAGCGCGTTGCGTCTTCTGAGCGAAGGCCGCATCGAGGAGGCGCGGGCGGCGTTCCGGACGGTGGTCGCCCATCAGCCGGAACACGCGGGCGCATGGCTGGATCTGGCCATCCTGCAATGCGGCATGGGGATGGCGGAAGAAGCGGAAACCCTGTTCGGACAGATACAGGAACGCTTCAATCCGCCGCCCGCCATCCAGGAATTGATCCAGCAATTGCGCTCGCGGGGCTGCCAGCGCCAGGAATACCAAGGCACCTTCCGTTTCCGCTTCAAACTGGGCCGGGGGCATGACAGCAATGCCAACCAGGGCGCGGCCAATCCTTATTTTTCCCTCGGCGCCGGGATTCCTCCCCTGGAACTGGCGCCGGAATTTCGCGCCAGGGGCGACGCTTTCTCCCAAGTGACCCTGGATACCTCCTACATCTTTCCCGGCTATGCCACCCTGTTCCACGCCCAGATCCAGGCCCGGCGGCATGACCGGCTTTCCGACTACGACCTGGCCACCCTCATCGTCGGCGTGGAACAGCCTTTCAAGCTGGGCGACTGGGATAGCCGCTGGGGGGCGAACCTGGGCGCCACCTTGCTGGGCAACGAGCGTTACCAGGAACAATTGGGCGCCTATGTGCAATTGTTGCCGCCCTGGCCCGTCCTGCCCGCCGGATGGCAGTTCAGTCTCATGGGCGACTGGACCAAGGTGCGCTACCCGACCCTGCAAAATTTCGACGCCGACATCCTGAAAGCCCAGGCGGTGCTCGGTTTCCGGGGAGAGAACCTGCAATTCCTGGGCAATCTCGGCCTCACCAGGGATCTGGCCGACGGGGCACGTCCCGGCGGCGACAAATATGGTTGGACAGTCGGCCTGGCCTTGCGGCGGCGGCTGCTTTCCAACCTCGCCGGAGAACTGTCCTGGGTTCGCCAGGACTGGCGGGGAGAGAAGGATTATTCGCCCGGCCTGATCAATGTCCGGCGCGAACAGAAGACCAGTCTCTGGCGGGCGGCCACCGTGCTGTCCCTGGATCCCCGGCAAGACCTGGTGCTGGAATACAAATACCTGGACAACTGGGAGAACATTTCCCTGTTCCGCTATCAGAGCCGCCAGATCATGCTGAACTGGCAATACAGCTTCGATGATTGACTGGCAAGAGACAGAGAACAGAAAACCCCTGCCTCGTCATTGCGAGCCGCGTAGCGGTGTGGCAATCCAGAGTCAGCAGGCGGCTCGTAGCGCCGGTAACTATTTGGGAATGGAAGATTTGATGCGCCGCCCATGCGTCGGTTGCGTGGGGCGGGCGAGGGCGGGGTAGAGGCGGGCGAAAATGTTTTCCTGGGCAAGGGAGAGGGTGACGGGGGTTTGCAGGACGACCCAGATGACGCCTTCTTCGCAGGGTGGACGGGTCATGGAACCCATGAAGGTGTGATAGCCGCGTTTATCCGGGAGAAGCTGCGCAAGGCTGATGTCGACATTGGGCGCGACCTCGCGGTTCCTTTCCAGCGGCAGGTAATTCCACAGGGTCTGGATGACGGGATTGGACTCGCCCCGCTCGAGCAGCAGGGCGACATTGAGACGCTCGCCGTCGGGGGCGCGATGTTCGAAATGAATGCCCATGACAAAACCCTGGCCGTCGATCGTTTCTTCCGCCGGATATTGGAAAGTCATGCGCTCCAGCTGGTATGCCTTGCCCATCAGGCTGACCTGGGCGCCGCTTGTCCTGACTTCGATGCCGCGCCCGGTGTCGATGATGGAGAACCGACCGGGCCGGTAGTCGAAGCGCACGGGTTCGAGATCCACTTCGATCCCGTCGCGGATGTCGATCGGCGACTGCCGCCGCCCTTCCTTGCACAGTAGGTTTTCCGCCGCGACTTTCGCCCAGTGTTCCGGCCCGCCGGGGCCGCTGTAGCTCCAGGTGAGGGGAGTTTTCGGCGCGCGTTCGGGGACTTGTCCGGCGGCGTGGGAACTGCCCTGCCCGCCCTGGCGGGGATTGACCACGGTTGCCGTCTTGCCGACGTTGGCGGGCTTGCCGACGGCGGCGCGGAGACTGTCCAACTGTTTCCTGAGCAGCGCCTCGTTGGACTGGCGCAGCGCGTCGGCCGCCACCTGTGCCTGTGCCCTGCCGCCCATGGGGCGGCAGATCTCGCGCATGACCTTTTCTTCCAGGGTGTTGCTGCGCACCGGCACGGGCTGCGCTTCCGCCAGGTTTTCCTCGCGCAGCACGGTTTCGTCGCGGGCCAGGAAACTGCGTTTCAAGGTGACGGAATTGCGGGCGGAACAGTCATAGCGGTTTTGCGTCTGGATGTATTTGTAAGGATTTTCGCTGCGGATATCGACGATTTCCTTGTCCAGCACCAGGCGGCTGGTCACCAGCACCTTGCCGTCGGCCAAGCGCTGGACGCTGGCGTTATCCACCTCGATCGAACGGCCATTGTCGCTGGCGATGATGCGCCAGACGAAGGGAAGCGGGGCGGGGGATTCATCGGCGGCCTGCGCGCAGGATCCCGCAAGGCAGAAAAATGCGGCAAGAATGTAGGCTGGACGAATCATGACGGCAGGAAAGTCGGCGCGGATGATGGTTCAGTCTAGCAGAATCAGGTTGTCCCGGTGAATCATTTCCGGCTCCGCGATATAGCCGATCCGCGTTTCGATCTCCTTCGAGGGATGGCTGGCGATGCGGCGGGCTTCGAAAGCGCCGTAATTGACGAGTCCACGCGCGATTTCCCGCCCGTCGGGCGCGATGCAGCCGACGGCCGCGCCGCGCTCGAATTCGCCGATGACGGAAAGCACGCCGACGGGGAGCAGGCTTTTCCCCACCCGCAGCGCCTCGCAGGCACCCGTATCCAGATAAAGCTGCCCGGCGGTTTGCAGATGATCGGCAAGCCATTGCTTCTTGGCGGTGAGCGGCGCCATGCGGGAAACGAGCAGGGTTCCAATGGCTTCGCCCGCCGCCAGGCGCAGGATGACTTCCGCTTCGCGGCCGCTGGCGATCACCGTCGCCGCGCCGCTTTTCGCCGCCCGCTTCGCGGCCAGCACCTTGGTAATCATGCCGCCCGTGCCGATCACGCTGCCCGCGCCGCCCGCCATCTGCTCCAGTTCCGGGTCGCCCGCCGTCGCCTCGCGGATCAGGGTCGCGTCCTGGCTCTTGCGCGGATCGGCGGTGTAGAGGCCGGGCTGGTCGGTGAGAATAACGAGCGCGTCGGCTTCCACGGCGTTGGCGACCAGCGCGCCGAGGGTATCGTTGTCGCCGAACTTGATTTCGTCGGTCACCACCGTGTCGTTTTCGTTGATGATGGGCACCACGCCCAGTTCCAGCAGGGTGTTGAGGGTGGAGCGGGCGTTCAGGTAGCGCTTCCTGTCCGAGAGATCGTCATGGGTGAGCAGGATCTGCGCCGTGTGCAGGCCATGTTGACGGAAGACCTCCTGGTAGATCTGGGCCAATCCCATCTGGCCGATGGCGGCGCAGGCCTGCAATTCCTGGATCTTGCGCGGCCGCTTTTCCCAGCCCAGGCGCTGCATTCCGCAGGCAATCGCGCCGGAAGAAACGATGAGCGCCTGCCGGTCCTGCCGCCGGAGTTCGGCAATCTGCCGCGCCCAATCGCCAATGGCCTCCGCAGCCACGCCGACGCCATTATTGGTAATCAGGGCGGAGCCGATCTTGATGACCAGGCGGCGGGCGGTTTGCAGGAGCGTCGACATGCGCGAAGTCTACAACATCAGCGCTGGCCAGGCAGCAGCCAGTCTTCCAGAAAGCGCCGCTGATCGTCCGTAAGCGCGGCCAGGCAGCCGTAATAGGCTTTAACTGCATAAATGCCTTGCGCCTCTTCTCCTTCCGGCACATGCGCGA
>JAITDH010000181.1 GCA_031282665.1 Zoogloeaceae bacterium
CTCCTGTGGAATCTGGAATACCGAAGCGGCAGGGGCGTCATCTTCGCCTTCATGGACGAAGCGTGGCCATCCGGCTGGAAACAGACCGCCGTCTGGCGAATCGCCTGGTATGCGCTCCCTTTCATGCTGATCGTCGGTGTCGCCATCTTGAGTTTTGTCTGGTGACGAGAGCCCGCATTGCGCAAAAAACTTCCTATTCGCAGGATTCAAGCGTCCAGCATGAATCTGACCATTGTGTATGACTTACGGTACAAAATTCACAACGAATTGAATTTTTCGTAACGAATGATACGCCAGCGTGATAGCATGCGCGAAATGAAAAGGAGGGAAACCCGGAGGAAGAACAATGGAGGGCGCTTTTCTACGTTTCAGGCATTCCATACGTGGCCGCATGCTGGCGACGGTGCTGTTGTTGAACGCTTTTACCGTTGGCGCCTATACCTTCCACGTCTACGCGCTGCGCAAGAGCGATGTCATGCAGGCGCTGGATGCGAAATTGGTGTCGGCGGCCAGTTTGGCGCATGCGTTCGTGCCGCCGGAAGTCCATGACCGGGCGGCGGCGGGCGAATTGTCGCAGGAAGCGTTCGAGGAGTACGGCAGACGCCTCCACCGCTATGCGCGGGCATCGGGGATCGAATTCGTCTATACCCTGGTGAATTCGCAAGAAGGCTACCGCTTCGTGCTGGATACGCCGGAAGACGAGGAAATCGACGCGGGCGTCTTTGAAGAGCAGGCGCTTTACCTCTATGAAGACCCGGACGCGGCCATAACGAAAGCCTTTGCCGAAGACGGGATGCAGTTTGCCGAATACGCCGACGAGTGGGGACAGCACCGCAGCGTCTTCATTCCCGGCACCACGCCCGCTGGCACGCGCTATGTCGCGGGCGCGGATCTGTCGCTGGCGGATATCGACGCCATGTTGCGGCGTACCCTGTGGGTTTCCATGCTGATCGGCCTGGCGGTTTTCGTGCTTTCCGGCGCGGTCAGTTACTACGCCGTTGCCCGGTTGCTGCATCCCATCGGCAGGGCGCAGACTTCCGTGCGCATGATCGCGCAAAAACGCGATCTCACCTTGCGCGCCGAATCCGGCGACGATGAAATCGGCGTGCTGATCCGCGATTTCAACGCCTTGCTGGACGAAGTGCAAAAACTCGTCGCCAGCGCCAGCGACAGCGCAGTGACCACGGCATCCGTCTCCTCGCAACTGGATGCCGCCAGCAAATCCATTTCCAGCGCCGCCCAATCGAACGAGCAGGTCATCCGCGAAGTGGTCGCGGGCGGCAGCGAGGCCAAGGGACTGCTGGGCGACATGGATGGCCAGCTTTCCGGCGTGGTCGATGTGGTGGATACGGCGGCGGGCGGCCTGGAGCGCTCGCGCGCCCAGCTTGCGCGCCTCACGCGCAGCGTGCAGGACACTTCGGCGGCGCAACACGCGCTTTCCGCGCATCTGACGCAGCTTTCCAGCGAAGCCGGACAGATCCGGGAAGTGCTCACCGTCATCGGCGAGATTGCCGAACAAACCAATCTGCTGGCGCTCAATTCCGCCATCGAGGCCGCGCGCGCCGGGGAATACGGCCGGGGTTTCGCGGTGGTGGCCGATGAAGTGCGCAAACTCGCCGAACGCACCCGCAAAAGCCTGGTGCAAACGAAAGGCCGCATCGCCACGATCATGCAGTCCATCAACGACGCCGCCGCCACCACCAGCAGCAGCGCCGATGAATTCTCGACCATGCTGGACGAGGCGGGCGAAGCCGAACGCCTGATCGACGATAGCGTCGGCGCCATGAACACGGCCAGGTCCTCCGCCGTCGCCGTCCTACAGGACGCGCAGACCGCGCTTTCCAGAACCCAGGCGGTACTGGACGACATGGGACATATCGGCGAACAGACCGAACAGACCGCGCGCGACATCGAAAAAGTCGTCGAGATTTCCGCCCTCCTGAGCGGCATGGCCAACACCCTGCGCGACGAACTGGCGCGCTTCGTCAGCCGGAAAGTGTAGAATCCCCGCTTTTCTCGCCGGATATGCTGATGGCGTTCTGCGGGATGGGATGCGCAGCCAGGCGCGCAACATCGGCTCCGTGCACTGAATGTCGTTCGCCATTGGCGAGGATGCTGGTTCTCTTGGCCCCATGAAACGGGGTGCAATCCAAAGCGGAGGAAAAGTCTTGCCGCAATGACGAGGTATGGGGTGTGACGTTGGTTTTGTAGGTTGGATCAGCGCAGCGTAATCCGATATTCGTCCCCACGATGTGTAGCATCGCAAATCAAAAAACAGCGGCGCAAGCGCCGGTGATGAACGATTGTCGGATTACGCCTTCGGCTCATCCAACCTATGAAACCGCGGCGCTTCGCGCCTCGCAATGGCGAAGTTGGAGGTAACCGCACAGGGTTCCTCCACTTTGGATTGCGCCCCAAGAAACGGCAAACGAACCCATGCGCCCGGAAAATCGGGGATAATCCAAGATTTCGCGCATACTCGACATCAACCAAGGATCGACATGTCCCATCCCGATAAGCAAGCCTCCGCGCCGCAAGACGAAAATCACATCATCGCCGAACGCCGCCAGAAACTGGCGGAATGGCGCCAGGATGGCAGGGCCTATCCGAACGATTTCCGGCGGGAGAATACCGCCGGACGGTTGCATGAGCTATATGACGGCAAGACGGCGGAAGAACTGGAAAGCCTGCCGGTGCAGGTCAGCG
>JAITDH010000216.1 GCA_031282665.1 Zoogloeaceae bacterium
TTCGTCCGTGCGGCCCTGTTTGCGCAGGAGGGCGGCGCGGCGTTCGTATTCTTTCCACAGGGGCTGGTAGTCGCGCAGGGCGCGCTCGTCCCTGGCGGGGTCGGATTTCAGTTTGTCGAGCCGCAGTTGCGCGGCTTTCAGGTAGCGGGGGAAGTGTTGCAGGCGCTCGAAGGGGGTGTCGGCGATGAAGGTCTTGTGGATCAGGTGTTTCACCTGCGCTTCGATGTCGACGATGGCGGCGGCGTGCGCCTTGCCGGCCGGGAGTTTTTTCATGAGCGCCTGCCATTCGGCGAGGATGGCGGCAACGAGGCGGCAGGTTTCCTGCGCGATCAGTCCGAGGCGTTGCCGCGCCTCGTCGCAGCGCGCCTTGAACTGTGCCGCGTCGACCGGCCGGGGTTCGCCCAGGCAGGCGCGTTCGAAGACGAGGTCGATGATCTGGCGCTTCAATTCTTCCGCCGTGCCCAGCGCCATGTATTGCATCGACATGCGGGATAGGTCCGGCAGTTGCTTGTTGAGGTATTTGACCTGTTCCTTCAGTTGCAGCATGAAGAGGCGCCGCAGTCCCCGCGCGTGGATGCGGCGGGCTTCGTCCGGGTTGTCGAAGACCTTGATGCTGACGGAATCGCCGTCGTCGTCATCACACAGGGCAGGGTAGCCGACGACGGATTGCCCGCCGAGCGGGATTTCCATCAATTCGGGCAGTTCGCCGAATGTCCAGTCGGTGAGGTTCGTGTAGCCGGAAGGGGTTTCGTGCAGTTCGGCAAAGCTCGCGCGCGCCTGGCCGCCCCAGCGGGCTTTCAGTTCGTGCAGGTTGCGGCCCATGTCCAGTTGCCGCCCATGCTCGTCGATGAGGCGGATGTTCATGACGAGGTGCGCGGGCAGGGCGTCCATGCGGAAGGCGTCCGGGGTCACCGCCCAGCCGCGCGCGTTCAGGCCGCTTTCGGCGAGGATGAATTCGATGAGGGGAGGGAGGATGCCCGCCTGCAGACGCTTTTCGTCCTGCTCCGCCCAGGCGATGAAGCGTTCGGCGAATTCCGGCACGGGGACGAGTTTGGCGCGGATTTTCTGCGGCAGGGTCTTGATGAGCTGGACGACCTTTTCTTTCGCCAGCCCTGGAACGAGCCATTCCAGCCGGGGGGCGGGCAACTGGTTCAGTTGCATGAGTGGCACGTTCAGGGTGACGCCGTCCCTGGGGCTGCCCGGTTCGAAGTGGTAGGAAAGCGAATATTGAGGTGCGCCGGGGCCGGCGGAACATTTCAGGTGCGGAGGAAAGGCGTCGGTCGTGATGCCGGCGGCCGAGTGGCGCATGAGGTCTTCCCGCGCGAGGAAAAGCAGGCGGGGATTTTCCCGTTCCGCCTGCCGTCGCCAGTGGTCGAAGGTCGCGCCGTTGTGGATGCCTTCCGGGATCAGGTGGTCGTAGAAGGCGTGGATGAGTTCGTCGTCCACCAGCACGTCCTGGCGGCGCTGCTTGTGTTCCAGGCGCTCGATGTCCTCGATCAACTGGCGATTGTGCTGCCAGAAAGGCCAGCGGCGGGCGTGGCTTTCCTCGACTTCGCCGCCGACGAGCGCCTGGCGGATGAAGATGTTCCGTCCTTCGTCCGGCGCCATCGGGCCGTAATGCACGCGGCGCTTGGGGCAGATGACGGCGCCGTACAGGGTGAGGCGTTCCCAGGCGGCGACCTGCATCGCCTTTTTTTCCCAATGCGGATCGAAATAGCTTTTGCGGATCAGGTGCGGGGCGACTTCTTCCAGCCATTCCGGTTCGATGCGGGCGACGCAGCGGGCATAGAGGCGCGTGGTTTCGGTGATTTCCGCCGCCATGATCCATTTGCCCGCCTTCTTTTGCAGCGGCGAGCCGGGATGCACGAGAAAGCGGATGCCGCGCGCGCCCAGGTAATAGCCGCTTTCGTCCGATTTCATGCCGAAGTTGCCGATCAACCCGGCAAGCAGCGATTTGTGGATGGCGGCATAGTCGCCGGGCAGCTCGTTTTCGCGCCAGTCCATTTCCGCCACGAGCGCGTGCAACTGGCTGTGGACTTCCCGCCATTCGCGCATGCGCAGCCAGGAGAGAAAGTTCGCCCGGCAGTGTTCCTGCAATTTCCGGTTGGATTTCTTGTGCGCGATTTCCGCCTCGTACCAGTCCCAGAGCCGCAGCCAGCCCATGAATTCGGATTTTTCTTCCGCGTTGCCCGCGCCGCTGCCCGCATGCATGAGGCGGCGGTGCGCCTCGTCCGCCTGCTGCTGTTTTTCCTGCGGCCGTTCGCGCGGGTCCTGCGCGGACAGCGCGGCGGCGATGATGAGCACTTCCTTCAGGCAGCCCCGTTCCCGCGCCGCCACGATCATGCGGGCGATGCGCGGATCGAGCGGCAGGCGCGCGAGGATGCGCCCCGTTTCGGTGAGCTGGCGCGCCTTGTCCAGCGCGCCCAGTTCCTGCAAAAGCTGGTAACCGTCGTTGATGGCCTTTTCCTGCGGCGCTTCGAGGAAGGGAAAACGCTCGACATCGGTCAGTTTCAGCGCCTTCATCCGCAGGATCACGCCGGCCAGCGACGAGCGCAGGATTTCCGGATCGGTGAAGGGCGGGCGGGCCGCGAAATCCGCTTCGTCATAAAGGCGGATGCATACCCCGGCGGCGACGCGCCCGCAGCGTCCCGCTCTTTGCCGCGCCGCCGCCTGGCTGATTTTTTCCACCTGCAACTGTTCGATCTTGTTCCGCCAGGAATAGCGCTTGACCCGCGCCAGCCCGCTATCCACCACGTAACGGATGCCGGGGACGGTGAGCGAGGTTTCCGCCACATTGGTCGCCAGCACGATGCGCCGCCCTCCAGCGGGACGGAAGATGCGGTCCTGCTCGGCGGCGGAAAGGCGGGAGAACAGCGGCAGGATTTCCGTCAGCGGCGGATGGTGCTTGCGCAGCGATTCCGCCGCCTCGCGGATCTCCCGCTCGCCGGGGAGGAAGACGAGGATGTCGCCCGCGCCCAGGCGGGAAAGCTCGTCGCAGGCATCGACGATGGCGTCGTACAGGTCGCGCTCGTCCCTGGGCGCTTCCCCGGCCTTCTCCGTTTTTTCGATTTCCTCCGGCAACACCGGGCGGTAGCGCAGCTCCACCGGATACAGGCGGCCCGACACCTCGATGACCGGCGCATCCTGGAAATGACGCGAAAAACGCTCGGCATCTATCGTGGCCGAGGTGATGATGAGCTTCAGGTCGGGGCGGCGCGGCAGGATTTCCTTCAGGTAACCGAGGAGAAAGTCGATGTTGAGGCTGCGCTCGTGCGCTTCGTCGATGATGATCGTGTCGTAGGCGGAAAGCGTGGGGTCGCCCTGGGTTTCCGCCAGCAGGATGCCGTCCGTCATCAGCTTCACCCAGGAATCCGGCGCGGTCCTGTCCTGGAAGCGGATCTTCACCCCGACCCCGGCGCCGACCTCGCTCTTCAACTCATGCGCCAGGCGCGCCGCGACCGAGCGCGCCGCCAGCCGCCGGGGTTGCGTATGCCCGATCCATCCCGCCGCGCCGCGGCCGTTTTCCAGGCAGATCTTGGGAATCTGCGTCGTTTTGCCGGAGCCCGTCTCGCCGCAGACGATGACGACCTGATGCTGGCGGATCAGGCGGGCGATTTCGGCGCGTTTTTCATTGACCGGCAGGTCTGCCGGAAAATCCGGCCTGGGCAACCCTGCCTTGCGCGCCGCGAAGGCGGCGCGGGAACGGGCGAGGAGGGCGGCGAGATCCTTTTCGGCCAGCTCCCTTTTCCCTTCCCCGGAACGCTTCGCCGCCCGGCTCAACGCCAGCAGACGAGCATGGTCGCGCGCCAGACAGTCACAAAAAAGTGTATCGGAACGGGGTTTGCGGGAATTCATCATGGGCGCGGATTTTACAGGATCAGGATCAGGGATCAGATGTCAGGGATCAGGAGACAGAGGACAGAGCGCGCGCGTTGCGTGGTCAGTGGCCGTATGCGCGTGGTTTGCTTCTTCTGATACCTGATTCCTGATACCTGATGCCGAAGGCCTGTCCTCTGTCATTACACAAAATTGTAAGAATGTTATTGCGCATACGACAAGAGTTTATATAATTGTGCAAACATTTTTCAAAAATGTTTGGGAACCGACAGTCGTTATATCTCCATGTCGCATGAAACATGGCAGCGCGCGATGATAATGGCAGATATGGCAGCCTTGACGTTCGTTTACTACATCTAATGATTGAGAGGGAAACCATGAGCAACGAAAAAACCCCGGACACCTTGAACCCGCGCGAGATCCGCCATCGCCTCGGCCTGAACCAGCAGCAGTTCTGGTCCAGGATCAACGTCACGCAGAGCGGCGGCTCCCGGTACGAAAGCGGCCGCAACATGCCGAAGCCCGTGCGCGAGCTTCTGCGCCTTGTCCATGTCGAGCAGATCGACATCTACAAGCTGAAGCGCGAGGACGTCGAAGTCGCCGAATACCTGAAAAAATACGAGCCGGAGCTTTTCAAGTCCCTGAAAAAGCAGGCGAGAGAAAAAAAGAAAAACCACGATAACAACTAACTCCAAACTTTAGCCCGCGGGCGTCAGGGGGAAACTTGCACCCTGACGCCCGTTTTCTTTTCGATTTCCCGTCCCCATGCCAGCATGGCCGCATCCGGGAGCCTTTCCAGTTCCGCCGCTGCACTTTGTTGCGAGCCGCGCGCCAGACCGTAGAGATGAACGCCGCGGACGACATCGGCGGCCTGGGAGAGGAGGGCGAGGTAGGCTTCCCTGGCTTCCTTTCCGGGCGCTTCCCCGCGGCGCGCAAACCAGCAGGTCTGCACCCAGGTCGGCACGATGCCCGCGCAGAGGCGAAGGCGGCGCAGCACGGCTTCCGGCGTATCGCGCACCTGATTGACGGCGAACATGCCTTCCGGGTCTCCACGGTCGATCTTGAACCAGGCTTCCCCTCCGGCGGCGGCCAGCCGTTCGAGGGCATCCCGCACCCTTTTCCTTTCCACCAGGCTACCGTTGGTAATCAGCCTCAGCGGCAAGCGTCCGGACAGATGGAATTCGCGCATGACGGCGGCCGTTCGCTCCAGCGCGGCGGGAAATTCCACCGCGCTGGTCGGCTCGCCGTCGCCGGAAAAGGCGATGTCCGACAGCTTCCGGTAGGCGCTCTCCGCCACATGCCGAAGCAGATAATCGCCTTGCAGGGCTTCTTGCAGGAAACTTCGCAATTCCCCCTCCAGCATGGCGAGATCGACGGCGTCGGGCGTGCCCCGGCGCAGGTTTTCCACCTGGCAATAGACGCAGGCCCAGTTGCAGGCGCGGTTGAGGTTGAGATTGATCCCGATGGACACGCCGCCCGCGCGACGGGAAAGGACGGGATAGACATAGGTCAACCTCGCCTGATCGCGGCGATGATCCGTGATGGCAAGGAATTCACTCATCAGGAGACAGGAGGACAGAGGACAGAGCGCGCGCGTTGCGCGCTCTGTAGTCCGTGGTCGGTAGCCCGTATGTGCATGCTGTTCGCCTTTTCTGATTCCTGATACCTGATTCCTGATTCCAGGGCCGCGCAGCGGCCGCTCTGGCCCTATAATGTACCGCTCTTCACTTCACCACGGAATACGCTTCTGCCATGCAAATCACCCGCCGCCTGGAATTCGACGCCGGACACCGGATTCCCGATCATGCAAGCCAGTGCCGCAATCTGCACGGTCACCGCTATGTGTTGGAAATCACCCTCGAAGGGAAGGTCGTCGATACGCCCGGAGATGCCGCCCGCGGCATGGTCATGGATTTTGCCGACATCAAGCGGGTCGCGCGGGAGCAACTGGTGGACGCCTGGGATCACGCCTTCCTCGTCTATCGTCATGACACGCCGGTCGTCGCCTTCCTGCAAAGCCTGGAGGGGCACAAGACCGTGATCCTGGATGTCATCCCCACCGCCGAGAACCTGGCACGGCGCGCTTTTGCCATCCTCGCCCCCGCCTACCGGGAACTCTACGGCCAGCGGCTGCGCCTGGCTTCCATCCGTCTCTACGAGACGCCGAACTGCTGGGCGGACGTCTGCGCGGAAGATGCGTGAAGAGATACAAAGAGGCGCAAGGGCCTCGTCAAACCGCGTCTTCCCCCGTCTCTCCGGTACGGATGCGGATGGTCTGCTCCACGGGATAGACGAAGATCTTGCCGTCGCCGATCTTGCCGGTGCTGGCGGCCTTGACGATGGCGTCGATGACGACATCCACGATGTTGTCGAGGACGACGATCTCGAGCTTGAGCTTGGGCAGGAAGTCCACCACATATTCCGCGCCCCGGTATAGCTCGGTATGCCCTTTCTGGCGGCCGAACCCCTTGACTTCCGTCACGGTCAGCCCGGTGACGCCGAATTCCGACAGTGCTTCGCGCACTTCATCGAGTTTGAAGGGCTTGATGATGGCTTCGATCTTCTTCATAGCGTTCTCCTTGCGGCATGTCGATGCCGCCGCCGGTTAAAAATGAGGCTTCTTCTGGCTGCTTTCGAAGCGTTCGATGGAAGACAGGATTTCCTCCCTGGCGGCTTCGATATTTTTCCAACCCCGGATTTTCACCCATTTTCCGGCCTCGAGATCCTTGTAATGCCGGAAAAAATGCTCGATTTGTTGTAAAAGCAGGGGTTGCAGGTCGTCTATATTGCGGATTTCATTGTACAGGGGGGTCAGCTTGGCGACCGGCACGGCGATCACCTTGGCATCCACGCCCGCTTCATCCTCCATCTCCAGCATGCCCAGCGGGCGGCAATGCACCACCACGCCGGGTTGCAGCGGACAAGGCGCGATGACCAGCGCATCCACCGGATCTCCATCCTCGGAAAGAGTATGCGGGATGAAACCATAGTCGCAGGGATAATGCATCGGCGTCGCCATGAAGCGATCCACCAGGACGCAGCCGGAAGCCTTGTCCAGCTCGAACTTGATGCCCGGCGTCTGGGCGGGAATCTCGATGACGACATTGAAACTGTGGGGAACGTCCTTGCCGATGGAGAGGGCGTCGATATTCATTCGTGGCTCCGTGGGGAAAAGAAAAAGGCGCGATTATATATTCACTTGGCTTCCAGCGGCGCCACGATTCGCCGCGTGAAATCGGCCGGCGCGACATATTGCAGGATTTCCTTTCCCTTCGCGTCGATGACCACGTCCAGCCCTTTTTCCGGATACAGGTAATGACGCAGGGTTTCGCCCGCCGGAACGATGGCGGCTGGCTCGCCGAAGCGCTGCCTGACGATTTCCTCGTCGAGGCTGGCGCTGGGAATCAGGGTGATGGCGGCCAGCGGAAAGGTCCTGGCCAACCGGACGTCATCGGGATGCAGGGTGAATTTCCGGCTGCCGCTGCCCATGTATTCGCCCTTGACGGTGCGTTTCAGCATGGCGACCAGCGTTTCCTCGGGCACCTCGACCGTCAGGATGAGCCTGCCCTGCACATAGCCGAGGGTAAGCTGGTTGTAATAGCCTTCCAGCGCGGCGTCTTTCGCTTCCCTGTCCGCCGGGACATCCTTGGCGATGATGACGCCCAGCTCCATCTCCCCGAAACGCGCCTCCGCCTCGGCCAGCGTGCTTTTCCCCGGCGTCAGTCCGAAAACCACGCTCTCGCCCGGAGGATCGATGGCGATGTCCCAGGGCAGGTTCTCGGCGGACGACGTTTCCACGTCCGGGGAAGAAAAGAAAAGGGGCAGGGTGAAAAGCAGCGCGACCAGCGCCAGGAAGGAAAGGAAGGCGAACAGATATTTCATCGTCGGGAGAGGAAAGGGAAAGGAGCATCGTACTACAGGCAGGGTGCAGAGGACACCCATTATCCGTTCTCCCTCGCCGCCGCAAAGGGCACATTCGCTGCACGAATCACATCCCCTTCCGTATTCTTGTCTTGGCTTGCGACGAATCGCGCCAGACAGAGGACAGAGCGCGCGCGTTGCGCGCTTTGTAGTCAGTAGTCAGTGACCGGAGAGTGTGGTTTTCTTCTGATTCCTGATTCCTGATTCCTGATCCCAAAGGCCGCGCCAGCGGCCGCTCTGTCCTCTGTCCTCTGCCCCTGCTAAACTTCGCCCTTTCCTTTAGCCCCGACTGAAATGCCCCATCGCAAATTACAGGTTCCCGCAAGGGGAATGTTGGAAATCTATGAGAAAAAATTGGCCGAACATGGGTTCCGGGCCGATTCTGCGCAGTGGGCGGCGGCGGAAAGCCTGCAACGTTTATATACGGAACTGCTGCATTTCAAGGTGGCGCGCAGCAATAGGGTGAAACGTCTGCTGACCCGCCCTGTGCCGCCTCGCGGCATTTATTTCTGGGGCGGGGTAGGGCGGGGGAAAAGTTTCCTGATGGATTGTTTTTTTGCCGCCGTTCCCTACCGGCGCAAAAAACGCCTTCATTTCCACGCTTTCATGCAACGCATCCACAAGGAATTGGCGCTCCTTGCTGGCGAAGCGGATCCCATGCTCAAGGCGGCGGAGAAAATCGGAAGGGAAACCCGTCTGCTTTGTTTCGACGAATTCCATGTTTCCGATATTGCCGACGCCATGATATTGAAACGCCTGCTGACCGGGCTGAAAAACCAGGGCGTCGTCCTGGTCATGACTTCCAACTATTCGCCCGACGGTCTTTATCCGGATGGGCTGCACCGGGAAAGTTTCCTGCCGGCTATCGCGCTCATCAAGGAGCAGATGGAAATCATCGAAGTCGAGGCGGGGGTGGATTATCGCCTGCGGGCGCTGGAACAGATGGAGATCTATCATCACCCGGCGGACGAGGCGGCGGAAAGGCGCATGGGCGAATATTTCCACCAGGCGGCGGGGGATGAGGGCAGCGCGGGAGGGGAAATCGAAATCCTGGGACGTCCTGTCCCCACCTTGCGGCAAAGTCGCGATAAATCCGTGCTCTGGTTTTCTTTCGCCGCGCTTTGCGATGGCCCGCGTTCGCAAAACGACTATCTGGAAATCGCCGGATTTTGTCATACCGTGCTCCTTTCCGGCGTGCCTGTCATGACGCGTCGCCAATCCGCCGAAGCCCGCCGTTTTACCTGGCTGGTCGATGTCTTTTACGAGCACCGGATCAAGCTTATTATCACGGCGGCTTGCGAAGCGGAAAAACTTTATACCGAAGGCGTGCAAGCGGGGGAATTTTCCCGCACGGTGAGCCGCCTGGCGGAAATGCGTTCGCACGAATATCTCGCCATGCCAATCATTGGACGCGATGTTTAATCCAGGCGGCGGTTCGTTTCCTCCACTTTCAATTGCGCCCATTGCAAAAAAATCTTGTCAAATATTTCATGATTTTATAAAATCGTCAGACGTTTTTTTTCATTGGCTATAAGGAGCTGTCATGGATATTTCCAAACTTTCCCTGGTTGAACTGAAGGAACTGGAACGCCAGATTCCGCGTGAGATTCGTCGTCAGGCGACGGAAAAAAAGGCGGATGTTCGCCGCAAACTGGAGCAATTGGCCAAGGAGCAGGGTTTCACGCTTGCCGAAGTCGTTGCGGAAGGCGGCCGCGCCCGCGGTAGTGTCGGCATCAAATATCGTCATCCGCAACAATCCGACCTGACCTGGTCGGGACGCGGACGCAAACCCCGGTGGGTGGAAACCTGGCTGTCCAATGGCGGCGCTCTCGCGCAGTTGGAAGTCTGAGGCTTCCATGCATATTCTCCTGAGCAATGATGATGGTTATCTTGCGCCCGGTATCATCTGTCTGGCGCATGCCTTGCAAGGCTTGGGAGAAATCACCGTGGTGGCGCCGGAGCGCAATCGTTCCGGCGCCAGCAATTCCCTGACCCTGGATCGGCCCGTTTCCCTGAAACAGGCGGAAAACGGGTTTTTTTATGTGAATGGCACGCCGACCGATTGCGTTCACCTGGCGGTGACGGGCATGCTGGAAAAATTGCCGGATATCGTCGTTTCCGGTATCAACCAGGGGCCGAACATGGGGGACGACACCCTCTATTCCGGCACGGTGGCGGCGGCCACGGAAGCCTATTTGCTGGGTATTCCCGCCTTGGCGATTTCGCTCGCGGGTTATGATTCGCGCAATTTCTCCTCGGCCGGGAAAATCGCTCGGCAATTGGTGGAGCGTTTCATTGCCTCGCCGCCTTCCGAGGCGACGCTTTTGAACGTCAATGTGCCGGATGTCGCCTATGAAGAATTGTCCGGTTTCAAGGCGACCCGCCTGGGAAAACGCCACAAGGCGGAATCCGTCATCAAGATCGTTTCTCCCCGGCATGAAACCATGTATTGGGTGGGCGCCGCCGGGCCGGCGCAGGATGCGGGAGAAGGGACGGATTTCCACGCGGTGACGGAGAATTTCGTTTCCGTCACGCCGTTGCAGATCGACCTGACGCACCAGCAACAGCTTCACTCCATTCGTTCCTGGCTGGCATGAGCGATCAGATGATTTCGGGGATCGGCATGACCTCCCGGCGCACGCGGGGGCGGCTGATCGAACGCCTGCGGCAGCAGGGAATCCGGGATGAAATCGTGTTGTCCGCGATGAACACGATTCCGCGCCATATCTTCGTCGCCCCGGCGCTCTCCCATCTCGCCTATGAAAACACGGCGCTGCCGATCGGCTTCAAGCAGACCATTTCGCAGCCCTACATCGTGGCGCGCATGATCGAGCTGCTCCAGGAAGGCCGCGCGAGTCCGGGGCGAACGCTGGAGATCGGCACCGGTTGCGGCTACCAGACGGCCGTCCTGGGGACGCTGACGCGCGAACTCTTTTCCGTCGAACGCATCGCGCCGCTCCTGGAGAAGGCGCGCAACAATCTTGCCCAACTGCCGGCGCTGCGCCATGTCCGCCTGCGTCATGGCGACGGCAACGCGGGTTTGCCCGAAAACGCGCCTTTCGACAGCATCATCGTCTCCGCCGCCGCGCCAGGCGTGCCGCCCGAACTTTGCGCGCAACTCGCGCCCGGTGGCATATTGGTCTTGCCAGTAGGGGAGAGTGAACAGTATCTTTACCGAATCCGGCGAACGGAAAGAGGCTTCGAGGAAAAAATGCTGGAAGCCGTTCGTTTCGTTCCCTTGGAAAAAGGACTCTTGAAAGGGGCATGACCATGATGCGCAAATCTTATTTCCGCCGTTTCCGCTGGACGGCGCTGGCGGCGGCACTGCTGCTCGGCGCCTGCGCCAGCCAGACGCCCGCCCCGGTCATCGAGCATTCCAGCAACATACAGTTTGTCGGTCCCGGCTACCACATCGTCAAGAAGGGGGAGACGCTCTACGGCATCGCGCTGGAACACGGGCAGGATTACCGCGATGTCGCCGGCTGGAACTACCTGACCGATCCCAACCATATCATCATCGGGCAAAGCCTGCGGGTATGGCCGCCGGGCGCGACCTCGGCGGCGGGCAGTGAAGTGGCGAGCGCCGCGCCGGTCAGCACCGGCGCGGTCGTCGAACAAAGGGGCCTGGAAGGAACGCCGTCCGCCTGGTCGGAGACAAGCAACACCAGCACCCTGAAGCGGGAACCGCGCGGCAACCGGGAGCCGTATTCCGACGCCCGCCATGCCGCCCTGGAGAAGAATCCTCCCCAGATGGTGGCAACGGCCGCCGTGCCGTCTGTCGCGGCCGCTTCCGCCACTGAAACCCGGACCACCACTCCCGTTCCGGCCACTGCGGCAGCCACCACTGCCGCCGCCGGCAAAAATATGGGCGGCATCCTCTGGTCCTGGCCGGCCAATGGCAAGGTCATCGGCAATTTCGCCCAGAACAAGGGGCTGGAAATCGGCGGCAAGGCGGGCGACCCGGTGCTGGCCGCCGCCGATGGACGGGTCGTCTATACCGGCAACAGCCTGCGCGGCTACGGCAACCTGGTCATCATCAAGCACAATTCGACCTACCTGACCGCCTACGCCCACAACCAGAAAATCCTCGTCAAGGAAGGGCAGACCGTGCAGCGCGGCACGAAAATCGCCGAAATGGGGAATACCGACAGCGACGTGGTCAAGCTGCACTTCGAAGTGCGCAACCAGGGAAATCCGGTCGAGCCGCTCAACTACCTGCCGAAAAAATGAGCCGCCATGAGCCAACGCAAGTCCCGTGGGAAAAAGAACCTCCCGGAAAAGGAAGACCTCGCCCTGGCGCAGGAAAACGATCCCGGGCGGGAGAATGAGGAAAGCGAAGAAGGCGAAGAGAGCGAGGAACACGAAGAAAGCGGGATATTCGCCTCGCAGGACGCGCCGCTCGACCTGGAAGGCGCGGAGCGGGAAGAAAACGGCGAAGTCGATTTCCTGGAAGACGTCACACGGATCTACTTGAACCAGATCGGCGCCAAGCCCCTCCTGACGCAACAGGAGGAACTGGCCCTTGCGCGCAGGGCGAAGGCCGGCGATTTCGCCGCCCGGCAGACCATGATCGAGCGCAACCTGCGCCTGGTCGTCAATATCGCCAAGCATTACCTGCACCGCGGCATCCCGCTTCTCGACCTGGTGGAAGAAGGCAATCTTGGCCTGATCCACGCGCTTGAAAAATACGATCCGGAGCGCGGCTTTCGCTTCTCCACCTATGCGACATGGTGGGTGCGGCAGGCCATCGAGCGCGGCATCATGAATCAGGGCCGCGTCATCCGCCTGCCGGTGCATGTCCTGAAGGAAATCAACATGGTGCTGCGCGCCATGCGCCACCTGGAACCGGAAAACTCGCGCGAGCGCACGATCGAGCAGGTCTCCCTCCTGCTCGACAAGCCGACGGACGAAATACGCCGCATCCTGCGCCTCAACGAACACATCGCCTCGCTGGATGTCCCGCTGGAAATCGACCCGAACCACACCGTCGGGGAATTCATCGTCGACGAAGCCCGCGAAAATCCGGAATCCGCGCTGGAAAGCAGGGAAATCCGGCAGATGGTGCAAGACTGGCTCGGCTACCTGAGCGAGCGGCAGCGCACCATCGTCGAACGCCGCTACGGCCTGAACGGGCGCGAACCCGAAACGCTCGACACCATTGCCGCCGACCTTTCCCTGACTCGCGAGCGGGTGCGCCAGATCCAGATGGAAAGCCTGCAATACCTGCGCCGCCTCCTGAAGCGCGACGGGCTGACCTGGGACAATGTCCTGTAATTTTGTAACCCGCCCGGCAAAAAAGTGCATAATCGCCCTGTCACTTTATCCATTCTATAATCCTCTCCCATGGTTTCTGTCGTACATTCCGTTGCCGCGCAGGACAACGACCAGCATTTCCAGCAGACCCTGACGGACGGTCTGGCGCCGGAAGAGGCGGAACGCGTCTTCCAGGCGCTGGACTTCATCGGCGGAATCTACAAGGATTCGACCCTGGGCAGCGGGGAGGGCATCCTCGAACACGCGCTGGGCATCGCGCTGATCGTCGCGGGGCTGAAACTGGGCGTCGCCACCCGGCTCGCCGCCCTCCTTTTCGCCGTGCCGTCCTGCGATGAGCGGGCAATGGAAAAGGTCGAGGAAATGTTCGGGCAGGATGTCGTCCAACTGGTGCGCGGCGCCGCCCACCTGAACAGACTGCGGCCCATCGCGCGCAACTTCGTCGTCGGCAGCAAGGGCCAGAATCCGCAGGAAACCCGCGCCCAGATCGAAACCCTGCGCAAGATGCTGCTCGCCATGGTGGAAGACATCCGCGTCGTTCTCCTGCGGCTGGCCTCGCGCACCCAGACCCTGCGCCACTACGCCAACCATCCCGACGACCTGCGCGCGAACGTGGCGCAGGAAACGCTGGAAATCTATTCCCCGCTCGCCAACCGCCTCGGCATCTGGGAACTGAAATGGGAGCTGGAAGACCTTTCCTTTCGCTACCTGCACCCGGAAACCTACAAGAAAATCGCCAGTCTTCTCGACGGCAAGCGCATCGAACGGGAACTCTTCATCGCCAGCGCCACCGAGCGCCTCAAGAAAGAACTCTCCACCCTGGGCATCCAGGCGGAAGTCTACGGACGCCCCAAGCACATCTACAGCATCTGGAACAAGATGCACCGGAAAAACCTGGAATTCTCCGACCTCTACGACATCCGCGCCCTGCGGGTCATCGTAAACGACATCAAGGAATGCTATACCGCGCTGGGGATCGTGCACAACATCTGGACCCCCATCCCGAAGGAATTCGACGATTACATCTCCAATCCCAAGGGCAATTTCTACCGCTCGCTGCACACCGCGGTGCGCTGCCCGGACGGACGCTCACTGGAAGTGCAGATCCGCACCTGGGAAATGCATCGCCACGCCGAACTGGGCGTGGCCGCTCACTGGCGCTACAAGGAAGGAGAAAAATCATCCAGTGGCTATGACGAAAAAATCGCCTGGCTGCGGCAATTGCTCACCTGGAAGGAAGAAGTCGCCGACAGTTCCGACTGGGTGCGCCATTACAAGGAAGCCGCGCTGGATGAAACCATTTACGTCCTCACCCCGCAAGGCAAGGTCATCGACCTGCCGCGCGGCGCGACACCGATCGACTTCGCCTACCGGGTGCACACCGACCTCGGGCATCGTTGCCGGGGCGCGCGAGTGGAAGGACAGCTCGTGCCGCTCAACACCGAACTCAAGACCGGCCAGCGCGTCGAAATCCTCACGGCCAAGCAGGGCGGCCCCTCGCGCGACTGGCTCAATGCCGCGCAAAACTACATCCACACCAAAAGCGCGCGCATCAAGGTACGCCAATGGTTCGCCAATCTCGCGCTGGAAGAAACCATCGGCGAAGGCCGCGCGCTGATCGCCCGCGAACTGCAACGCCTGGGGCAGGGCGGGGCGAACAACGAAGAACTGGCCCGTCGCCTGGGCCTGACCAAGGCCGAAGACCTGTTCATCGCCGCCGCCCGCAACGAGATCAACTGGCGCCAGTTCCAGGCGATCGCCCGTGGCGACGCGCGCGAAGAAGCCGAGCCGATGGCGGTCCCCCTGCGCCGCCCGGCCGACACCCCCAGCGGCATCCTGATCGTCGGCGTGGATCGCCTCCTGACCCAGCTTGCCCGCTGCTGCAAACCCGCCCCGCCGGACGCCATCGAAGGCTTCGTCACCCGCGGCAAGGGCGTCTCCATCCATCGTGCCGATTGCGCCAACTTCCAGCACCTCGCCGCGCTGCACCCCGAGCGGGTGATCGAAACCGAATGGGGCGGCGCCGAAGCAAGCGGCATCTTCGCCACCGACATCATCGTCGACGCCTACGACCGCCAGGGATTGCTGCGCGACATCTCGGAAATCTTCGCCAAGGAAAAAATCAACGTCATCGGCGTCAACACCCAGTCCCGGCAAGGCAAGGCAAGGATGAACTTCACCGTGGAAGTGAAAAACCTGGCGCAACTGCAACACACCCTGGGCCTGATCCACGGCGTGAATGGCGTGGTCGCGGCGAGAAGGGGGTAGGGGTCAGGAATCAGG